>CAMWVK010000050.1 GCA_947177675.1 uncultured Mucispirillum sp. | reverse complement strand
ATCTTAACTTACTTATAATAAAAGATATATATATATATTATTTAATATTTTATCTCAATAAGATTTTATATTGACTTATCTAGTAAAATAGTATATTTCTAAATAAGAATAATTTATTTAGTGCAAATGGGATATTTATTTGAGTGAAGAACTTACTTCCAGTTTAGAAGATTATTTGGAAACGATTTATCTTATTATATCGGAAAAAGAAGCTGTCAGACCAAAGGATATTGCAAAACGACTTAATGTATCAAATGCATCTGTTACTGGTGCATTAAAAACACTTGCAGATAAAGGTATGATAAACTATGCACCTTATGATGTTATTACTTTAACAAATGAAGGACGCATAGCAGCAATGGATGTATTACGCCGTCATGAGCTTTTAAAAGATTTTTTTGTTAAAGTTTTAGGGGTATCAGTAGAGAAAGCTGATAAAGCAGCCTGTGCTATGGAGCATGGTATATCGGTGGAAATTATTGACAGGCTTGCTAGATTTGCTGAATTTATTGAGATATGTCCTAGAGGTGGCGAAGAATGGGCAAATGGTAAAATCAGTCATTGTGATAAAGCTATTTCTTTAGAAGTTTGTCAGGAATGTATATCTTCTATTTCAGATAAAGTGTATGAAAATCACAGCAAACAACTTCAAGGAGGTCGTATTGTGAAAAAATTAAATGATGTTCGTCCTGGAGAACGCTGTAAAGTCGTAAAGATTATTTCAAAAGGTAATCTTTTTAAACGAATTACAGAAATGGGGCTTACAACAGGAACCATTATTGAAGTAGAGAGAGTTGCTCCACTTGGTGACCCTGTTGAAATGAAAGTAAAAGGTTATCATTTATCTTTAAGGAAAGATGAAGCTTCTAAAATAGAAGTTGAAATGATATAGTTTTATTATTTTTTTGTTATAACTTTTAGGTTATCCTAAAAAAATACATTAATCTAAAATTATCTATGAGGATTGATATGAAAGAAAATTTAACAATAGCTCTTGCTGGTAATCCAAATTCAGGCAAGACTACTATATATAATGCGTTAACTGGAGCAAGGCAGCATATAGGTAACTATCCAGGAGTTACAGTAGAGAAAAAAGAAAGCAC
Organism: uncultured Mucispirillum sp.; assembly: GCA_947177675.1. Classification (GTDB taxonomy): domain Bacteria; phylum Chrysiogenota; class Deferribacteres; order Deferribacterales; family Mucispirillaceae; genus Mucispirillum. The sequence goes on along the minus strand of CAMWVK010000050.1, from coordinate 6,884 downwards.
TATTACATATAATAATCAACAGTTAAAAATTATTGATTTACCCGGAACTTACAGCTTAACAGCATATTCTGTAGAAGAAGTAGTTGCAAGAAATGTTATTATTAATGAAAAACCAGATGTTGTTGTGGATATTATAGATTCTTCAAACTTAGAAAGAAATCTTTATTTAGCTGTTCAATTAATGGAGCTTAGAATACCACTTGTTTTTGTGTTTAATATGAAAGATATGGCACAGGAAATGGGCATTAAAATAGATATTAAAAGCCTTTCTCATCTTTTTGGTGTGCCTATAATAGAAACAGTGGGCAGTAAAGGTGATGGTGTTAAAAATATATTAGATGAAGCCATTAAAGCTGCACAAGTGCCTGATATTAAATATCCAGTAATTACTTATGATAAAGTAATAGAAAAATATGTTAATTCTGTTGAAGAATTAATCAAACAGCATTCAACTAATATAGAAAATTATAATACAAGATGGCTTGCTGTTAAGCTTTTAGAAGGTGATAAAGATGTAATGCAGATTGTGCCTTCTCCAATTGTTGCAGAAGAAGTAAAAAGAGCAGAAATAGATATTGAGAAAATGCTTGGTGATTCACCAGAAACTGCAATAGCAAGTGCCAGATATGGTTTTATTTCTGGAGCATGTCAGGAATGTGTTACAACAACAGTAGAAGCAAGGCATAATATGAGCGATGCAATAGATTCTGTTTTAGTAAACAGGGTTCTTGGTATTCCTATATTTTTAGGTCTTATGTATTTGGTTTTCCAGTTAACTTTTACTCTTGGTGATCCATTTATGGGATGGATAGAGCAGTTTTTTGAGTTTTTAGGTGATAAAGCAAGTGTGCTGATAACTCATGATTTGCTTAGGTCTTTAATTGTTGATGGTATTATTGGCGGTGTTGGCGGTGTTATTGTATTTCTGCCAAATATTATATTTCTGTTTATAGCAATAGCCATACTTGAAGCCAGTGGATATATGGCTAGAGTTGCTTTTATTATGGATAAAATTATGCATAAAATTGGTCTCCATGGTAAAAGTTTTATTCCATTTTTAATTGGTTTTGGCTGTTCTGTTCCTGCAATTATGGCAACAAGAACTCTTGATAACCAGAGAGATAGAATATTAACAATGCTTGTAACACCATTTATGAGTTGTGGTGCAAGGCTGCCAATATATTTACTTATTATCCCAGCATTTTTTGATAAAAATCAAGCTTTAGTTTTATGGGTTATATATTTAATAGGTATTGTAATGGCTATAGTTATTGCAAAAATTTTAGGTATGACAGTATTAAAAGGTGAATCGGCACCGTTTGTTATGGAATTGCCGCCATACCGTATTCCTACATTAAAAGGTGTATTAATGCAGATGTGGGAACGCAGCTGGCTGTATCTTAAAAAAGCTGGAACAATTATTTTATTTGTATCTATTGTAATGTGGGCATTAACAGTATTCCCATTGTTTCCAGAAGATTTGCAGGCAGAATGTGAAAAAGGACTTCAAGAATTAGAACAGATTGTGGAAGAAAAGACAGCTGAGCTTGCAGAGATTGGTTATGTAGTAATGACTGATGAAAATATGCAGGAAGCCGAAATTATTAATTCAGAATTAAGTGACAGAGAGCTTGCAAAAGCAGAAAAAATTGCAGCAGAGCTTGAAGAAGCTTTTATGCAGATAGAAGATATTAATAATAAAGTTGCAGAAGCAGAACTTGAATACAGTGCAGCAGGAAGAATTGGTAAATTTATTGAGCCAGTGCTTGCTCCTATTGGCTTTGACTGGAAAATAGGCACAGCATTAATAGGTGCTTTTGCTGCAAAAGAAGTATTTGTTGCTCAAATGGGTATAGTTTATTCTCTTGGTGAAGCAGGAGAAGATTCTGAAGCATTAAGAGATAAACTTCGTGAAAATTATTCTCCACTTGTAGGATTTGCTATTATGGTATTTGCTCTTTTAAGTGCACCTTGTATGGCAACTTTTGCAATAATAAAAAGAGAAAGCAATTCATGGAAATGGGCATTTTTTCAATTCTTTGGAATGACTGTCGCTGCATACATTATAACATTTATAATATATCAGACAGGCAGACTTTTTATGTAATATAAGGAGATATTATATGTTAGGAAATATTATTGTAGTATTGATAGTTTTACTGGCTGCTTTTATAAGCATCAGAAAAATATATAAAACATTAGCAGGTAAATCAGGCTGTTCATGTGCATGCGGAAGTTCAAATGGGAGTATGCCTTCCTGCTGCAGCTCTGCATGCCAATTAAAAAACAAGTAATTTATTAATATTAAACCTGCTTTTAAATAAAAAGGCAGGTTTTTCTTTTTAGAAAATTTTTTATGTCCTTTTTTAATCTATTATTGCAATTTATCTTATAATAATATAAGCTGATTTTGATTTATTTTTAAATATTTAAGAGGGTAAAAAATGCGAAATCAACCAAACTACGCTTTATTAAGTGTATCAGACAAAACAGGGATTGTAGAATTTGCTCGCGGTTTACATAACTTTGGCGTTAAATTGTTATCTACTGGCGGCACTGCAAAAGCTATTAAAGAAGCTGGAATACCAGTTACAGAAGTTTCTGAATTTACAGGCTCGCCGGAAATTTTTGACGGCAGAGTTAAAACACTTCACCCAAAAGTTCACGGCGGTATATTAAATATTAGAGATAATGAATCTCATCAAAAAACAGCTAAAGATATGAACATTGAAAATATTGATATTGTAGCTGTAAATCTATATCCTTTTGAAAAAGTAGCAGGAAATCCCTCTTCTACATTAGAAGATATTATTGAAAATATAGATATAGGTGGACCTGCAATGGTAAGGAGTGCGGCAAAAAACCATGCTTATGTTACAATTGTAGTTCACCCTCATGATTATGATAAAGTATTACAGGAAATCAAAGAACAAGGCTCTACATGTATTGAAACAAGACGCGTTTTAGCCGCAAAAGCTTACAGCCATACTGCATTATATGACACTGTAATTTCAAACTATTTAGGCAGAAAATTCCAGCTCAGATTTAGAGAAGAATTTACTGTTGGCGGCAGACTTATCCAAACTATGAGATATGGCGAAAATCCACATCAAGACTCTGCTTTTTATAAAGAACCATTAATGCGTGAAACTGGTGTATGTTATGCTGAGCAGAAACATGGTAAAGAACTTTCATTTAATAATATAGTAGATTTAAACTCTGCAGAAGAATTATTAAAAGAATTTAAACGCCCAGCATGTGTTATTATCAAGCACAATAACCCTTGCGGTGTTGCTGAAGCTGATACATTAAGCGAAGCTTATGATAAAGCTCTTGCATGTGACCCTGTAAGTGCTTTTGGTGGTATATTTGGATTAAATAGAGAAGTTGATGAAGATGTTGCTAAAAAAATAGCTGAAATATTTGTTGAAGTTGTAGCAGCTCCTTCTTTTAGTGAAAAAGCTGTAGAAATTCTTTCTAAAAAACCAAGTATCCGTATTATGGTTATGGAGCAGATTGAAGGCAGAAGTGTTGAATACGATGTGAAAAAAGTTACTGGCGGTTATCTTCTGCAGGATAGAGATTTACATACATTTGATGATTTTAAATCACTTCCATGCCCTACTAAACGCAAACCAACTGATGAAGAAATGCAGTCATTAGAATTTGCATGGAAAGTTGCAAAACATATTAAATCTAACGCTATTGTATATGTTAAAGGCAGTGCAGCTATTGGTGTTGGTGCTGGTCAGATGAGCCGTATAGATTCTACTAAAATTGCCCATATGAAAGCTGAACAGGCTTTTGGTAAAGATGCAGTGAAAGGTGCTGTTATGTCAAGCGATGCATTCTTTCCATTCAGAGATAATATAGATGCAGCTGCAGCTTATGGTGTAACAGCTATTGTTTCACCTGGTGGCTCTGTAAGAGATGAAGAAGTTATTCAGGCAGCAAATGAGCATAATATTGCAATGATTTTTACAGGCATACGCCATTTCAGACATTAATATCAGCAGGTGTAATTCAATGAAAATACTTGTGATTGGCTCAGGCGGCAGAGAACATGCAATCGCATGGAAATTAAGCCAGGATAATAGAGTAGAAAAAATATATGCAGCTCCGGGTAATGGCGGAACTGCATACGAAAATAAATGCGAAAATGTAAATATTAAAGTTAATGATTTTGGTGCATTAATTAAGTTTGTTAAAGAAAACAATATTGATTTAACAGTTGTAGGTCCAGAAGACCCATTATCAAATGGTATTGTAGATGCTTTTGAAAAAGAAGGACTTTTAATATTTGGTCCTAATAAAGCAGCAGCACAAATGGAATCATCAAAAGCATTTGCAAAAGATGTAATGAAAAATACTGGTATTGCAACTGCTGACTATGCTGAATTTAAAAACTATGATGATGCAGCATCTTATGTTAATAAAAAAGGTGCACCTATTGTTGTAAAAGCAGACGGACTGGCTGCTGGTAAAGGTGTAACAGTAGCTGCAACAGTAGATGAAGCACTAAATGCCTTAAAAGAAATATTTTTAGATAAAATTTTTGGCGAAAATAACGATGTAGTTGTTATAGAAGACTTTATGGAAGGCGAAGAAGCAACATATCTTGCTTTTACAGACGGGGAATATATTATCCCCCTTTCTGTAAGTCAAGACCATAAAAGAGTTTATGATGATGATAAAGGACCAAATACAGGCGGTATGGGAGCATACACCCCTGCTCCAATATGCGATAACAGCAAAATGGAGCGTGTAACTAATGAAATAGCTTATCCTATGATTAGAGAGCTCAAAAAGCGTGGTATAACATATAAAGGTGTAATCTATGCAGGGCTTATGATTAATGGTGACAGTATAAAAGTAGTTGAATTTAACTGCCGATTTGGTGACCCAGAATGTCAAGTAGTGCTTGCTGGAATAGAAAGCGGATTTTTAGATGCCCTCACAGCTTCTGCTAAAGGCAGCCTTAATGGTGTAAAGGTTATCAATAAAGATATGACTGCTGCATGTGTTATTTTAATTTCTGGCGGCTATCCTAAAGAATATAAATCAGGATATGAAATATTCGGTATAGCTGATGCTGATAAAATAGAAAATATAAAAGTTTTCCATGCAGGAACAAAAGCTGATAATGGTAAAATTTTAACAAACGGCGGCAGAGTGCTTTGTGTTACTGCTGTTAGCAAAGATTTAAAATCTACTATTGATAAAGCTTATGAAGGCGTTGCGAAAATATCATTTAAAGATATGGCTTTCAGAAAAGATATTGGTAAAAAAGGACTGAATAAATAGGAGAATATTATGGCAAAAGTTGGATTAATAATGGGCAGTAAATCTGATTTTGATATTGTAAAAGAAAGTATTGATACATTAAAATCTTTTAGTGTGGAATATGATGTTATAGTTTCATCTGCTCACAGAACACCAGAGCAGACAGTTGAATGGACAAAAACTGCAAAATCAAAAGGTATATCTGTTATTATTGCCTTTGCAGGAGCTGCTGCTCACTTAGCTGGTGTGATTGCTTCAAAAACAAATATGCCAGTTATTGCAGTGCCTGTTGCTTCTACAACATTAGGCGGGTTAGACAGCCTGCTTTCTTCAGTGCAGATGCCTGCAGGTATTCCCGTTGCAACTATGGCAATAGGCAAAGCTGGTGCTAAAAATGCAGCAATTTATGCATGCCAGATTATTGCATTACATGATGCACTACTTTATGAAAAATTAGAGCTTTACAGGAAAGAAATGGCTTATAAAATAGCTAAAGATAATGAAGCTCTTAAATCATTACTTGGCTAATGCTGGTTTTAAAAGAAAACATTAATAATCTGGCAGATATGTTTAATATCTCTGCCAGAGAAAATATACCTTTGATTTTCCCAACAGATACAATATACGGTATTGGTGCATCTATATCTAGTATATTAGCAAATCAAGAAATATATAAAATTAAGAATAGACCAGCAGATAAGCCATTTCCTATACTTGCAGGCAGTTTTGAGCAGGCAGAATTAATTGCTGATTTAAAAAGCTTAAACAGCACTAACTATAAATTTATGTGTGAAAATTATAATAAATACACTACTTTTATTATAAAAGCTAAAAACAGTCTGCCAGATATATTTAAAAAAGATAATAAAGCAGCAGTCCGCATACCAAATAAAGAAATATTATGCAAAGCATTACTGCAGCATAATTTTCCTGTAACTGCAACAAGTGTAAATAACAGTGGACAGGATTTTTTAAACAATATTTCGGATATTATTAAAAATTTTAACAAAATAACTTTATTTATTGAAGGCTGCACTATCCAAAATATCAGCTCATCCATATATGATATAAGTGGCAAAAATATAGTTAAAATAAGGTAATTGTGCAGTATTTGTATTTATTTTTATAATAAAATATTCTTTATAAATTATTCTTTTAAAATATGAAATCTATTGTTGACATATATAGGAAAAAGTAGTATATGTATTTTAATGTGTAATAAAGGAGATTGACTATGAAAAAAATTATCTTACTGACTATGGCAGCTCTTCTTGCATTTGTTGCTATTGCTTATGCTCAAACAGTTCCAGCTGACAAGCTTCAAATTAAATTAAATGAAGCATGGAATGTTAAACAAACTCAAAAAGGTGTTCTTTATAACCATGAACCACATATTAAAGCATTAAACAATAAATGCGATTCTTGTCACAGTTCACCACAAGGTGCTACAAAAATACAGTTACAAGGTGAAATTAAAGGTGCTAATGCTAATAACGCAGCTCACAAATTCTGCTGGACTTGCCATGATAATACACCAAAACCTAACAAAACTCCTGGCAAAACATGTACTAAATGTCACATAATTCCTAAATAAATGATAT
>CAMWVK010000049.1 GCA_947177675.1 uncultured Mucispirillum sp. | reverse complement strand
TATTAACTCTTGATAAAATAGGCATAAATACTAATAATGATGGTATCAAGTATATTAATCTCATAGACTGGCTGTTAGAAATATATTAAAAAATCATGTTAATCATAATTGCAGTAAAGTAATATCTTAATAAAATATGTTTAAAAAAATATAAAACACTTGAAAAATTTTATACTAGCATATATAAATAAAGGTTAGAATATACTATACAAATGAGATGAATTTTATCTCTTTTTTATACTAAAATAGTATCTTTTATTTAAATGTTATAATATATATTAAAATAATTATATTAAAGAGGATTTGTTTATGCCTTCATATTTACTAGAAATCGGCTGTGAAGAAATACCTGCAGCATTTATTCCATCATCTGCAAAATATCTGCTTGATGAATGGAAACAAAGGCTTTCAACTTTAAATTTACAATTTTCATCAATAGATTCTGGCGGCACACCACGCAGACTGTATGTAAATATAGAAGGTCTGCCTGTTTCGCAGGTTGATAAAACAGAAATTATTATGGGACCCCCTGCAAATATTGCATTTAACAGTGACGGTTCATTAACTGAAGCAGCTAAAAAGTTTGCTGCATCAAAAGGGATAGATGAAAGCTCATTAAAAAAAGTAACTACTCAAAAAGGTGATTATCTTCAAGGAGAGAAAAAAACAGGCGGTGAACAAACTGCCACTTTACTGCTTAAAACTGCACCTGAAATTATCAAAAGCATACCTTTTCCAAAATCTATGAAATGGGGAGATAATGATTTTAGATTTGTGCGTCCTATTCACTGGTTTTTATCTGTTTTTGATGAAAAACCACTTGTTTTTGAAACTGATGGTATTACTGCATCAAATATTACTTACGGGCATAGATTTTTAGCTACAGATAAAATTGAAGTAAAAAATATGGCAGAATATAAGGAAAAGCTTGAACATGCTTATGTATATGTAAATACTGTCGCAAGAAAAGAGATTATTCTTTCACAAATTAAAGATATAGAAGCAAAAGAACGCATTACAGTTGAAACTGACGAAGTTCTTTTAAATACAGTATCTGATTTAGTAGAATATCCTTATGCAATACTTGGCTCTTTTGAAGATTCATTTCTAACACTTCCAGAAGAAGTATTGATTACTTCTATGAAAATACATCAAAAATATTTCCCTGTTAGAAACAGCAGCGGCAGACTGATTAATAAATTTGTTGGTGTTGCTAATATTAAATCACCTAATGGCGACAGCACTATTAGGCAGGGTTATGAAAGAGTGCTTCGTGCAAGGCTTAATGATGCTTTATTCTTTTTTAATAACGATAAAAAAGTGAAGTTAGAAGAAAGAGCAGAACAGCTTAAAAAAGTTGTATATCAAGAAAAACTTGGCACAAGTTATGAAAAAATGGAAAGATTTAAGGCAATAGCTGTATTTTTAGCAGAAAAATTATGCAGTGATAAAAAAGAAAGTGTAGAAAAAACTGCATATCTATGCAAAGCTGACCTTTTAAGTGAAATGGTTTATGAATTTCCAGAGCTGCAGGGTGTAATGGGTTACTATTATGCTAAAAATGAAGGTTTAGATGATGATATTGCCCGTGGTATTATGGAGCATTATCTGCCTAAATTTGCCGGTGATATTTTGCCTGAAACAGAAGAGGGCAGACTTACTTCTATTGCTGATAAAATAGATACTATTGCAGGTGTTTTTGCTGCCGGTATGAAACCAACAGGTAATTTAGACCCTTATGGTTTAAGAAGAAATGCAATAGGTATAATTTCTATACTAGAGCAGTCAGGCTATAGAATAGAATTAAAAGATATAATAAATATTTCGCTTGATAAATTAAGCTCATCTTTTTCTTTTGATAAAGACGCTGTTATGAAAGAAGTGTTATCTTTTATAAACCTTAGGTATAGACAAATATTAGTATCAAAAGGAATTGTTGATTCAGATGTTTTTGATGCAGTATGTGATAAATCAAGTGATTTGTTAAAAACATTAAGTCTTGCAAAAGTTTTAACAAACGCAAGAGGAACAAATGATTTTCAAACTATTGCACAGGCATTTAAACGAATTAATAACATATTAAAGAAAAATAACTGGGAAAATGAAGAATTTTCTGATGAGCTTTTGCAGACAGATGAAGAAAAAGCTCTGGGAAATTTAATAAGGAGCCAGAATATACAGGCTCTTTTAGATGAAGAAAAAAATTATGCTGCACTTGATGAACTTATGAAATTTGCTCCTGCTGTTGATAATTTTTTTGAAAAAGTTATGGTTATGGCAGAATATATTAAGGTAAGAGAAAACAGGCTTGGTTTAATAGCATGCCTTAGAAAAGTATTTTTAATTATTGGTGATTTAGGAGCGATAGCCGCTAAATAATTAAGTTTTAACCTTAAAATATTTGAGGTGAAGTATGAAACTGATAGACATTATTAACAAACGCTGTAATTGCAAAGTAACACAGGTATTTGTAAAAAACCATAGGGGAGAAAGAATTGCATACAGAGATGTACCTGTGGATAATTTTAAAGAATACAGTCTTTTTCTTCATACAGGTAATGTGGAATTAGAGATAAAATATTCTGCAGATAAAGAGTTATCAGAAGAAGCTGTCAGTTTGCTTACAGATTTAATTGATGTTTATGTGGAAAACAGAGCTACATGGGAAATCGCAGAAAATGTTTCAAAAAGCCCAGATATATATGCAGGCAGAGCTACTCTTGATGAGATGGTGAAAGTTACAACAAATGCATTAGTATATTCAGGACTTTTTGATAAAGCTGCAGTTATGTTTTTTAATGAAAAGCTTATGGAGCTGCGTGGTATATATATGACAAGCATACCGCCTTATACTGAAGAACAGATAAAAGCATTTATAAATAAGCGTGTGCCTGTTGAAAAATCCATTATTAAGAAGCTGCAGGAATATAATAATTCTGATGATATAGAAAAACATATAGAGCTGGAAGACAAAATTTTCCACTCTATAGATAATGTGCAGTTAACTAATCCGCTTATTATTGCACCAATGATGACTGGTAATAAAATATATGGTATATTAATCACATATTCTAATAATAAATATACCAACACTCATATTTTTACTACCCGTTCAACTGCATGGCTTTTAAATACTATGATGATGGCTGTAATATCTAACCAGAAATATGAATACACAACATCATTTTATAAAGAGATAGAATCAGAAATGCGTAGTAAACAAAGCCTTGTTACACTAGGCAACTATGTGGCAACTATTGCTCATGAAGTAAAAAATCCACTTATCTCTATTGGAGGGTTTGCAAAACGGCTTATGAAAGCAGTTACAAATGAAGATTTGAAACGCATGGCAGGTATTATTGCAACTGAATCTATCAGATTAGAGCATTTAACAGAAGATATTCTTTCTTTTTCAAGGAAACGACAGCCTAAAAAAGAAAAATACTGTTTGAAAAATCTTTTCAATGAAATAAAACCATTATTTGAAACAAGAATTGCAGAAAATAATTTTAAGCTGAATATTGATGTTCCTGATGATGCTTATATTTACGCAGATATAGACCAGATAAAACAAGTTATTGTAAACCTAATAGCTAATGCTATGAATGCAATGGGAAGTGATGGCACAGTCACTATCAGTTTTCAGGAAAAAGATGGCAAAACTAGTATTATGATTGCAGATACGGGGCCAGGGATACCTTTAGAAGTTATGCCTAATTTATTTAAGCCATTTTTTACCACATCAAATTCAGGCACAGGTTTAGGTTTACCAATAAGCAGAAAAATATTAAATAATCATAATGGTGATTTAACTGTATATAACAGCAAAAATGGTGCAGTTTTTACAGTTACACTGCCAGTGGAGTAATGAAAGTGGTATATACAATTACAAAAGAAAATATTGATACTTTAAAAAATGAAGGATTAAAAACAGATGTAAAAAAATATATAGAGCAGTATGAAAACTTTTTAGAATACATAAAAGAAAGTGGAGCAGCAATATCCAGCAAAGATTATTTTAAAACAGAGCAGGAACTTTTAAAAAAATTAGAAGAAAAAGGTGCAAAGATATGCAACAGTGGCAAAAGTGTTGTTCTTAATGCAATATCGCCCTCATGCGAACACTGCCATACAGGTATAGGCTCTGCAACTTATATAATTACATTAAAATGCAACCGTGACTGTTTTTTCTGCACTAACAAAAACCAGGCAGACTATGCAGCAGGTGTTAATAAAGTATATGATATAATATCTGAATTTAAAACTCACTTAGGATATTATAAAAAAATGAAATCTGTTGGTATAACTGGCGGCGAGCCTTTACTATATCCAGATAAATGCACAGAGTTTTTAAAAGAAGTTAAAAAAGCAGATAAAACAATCCAAACGAGAATATATACAAATGGAGATTTAGTTAATGAAAAAATTTTGCAGTCATTAAAAGAAGCAGGACTTGATGAAATCCGTTTTGGTTTAAAACCAGATGAAAATGGCAAGATAGACCAAAAGAGCCTTGATAATTTAGCATTATCAGTAAAATACATTAAACGCACAATGGTAGAAATGCCTTTAATGCTTGGAAAAGTAAAAGAAATGAAAGAGTTAATGATGACTCTTGATAAAATAGGTATATTTGGCATTAATGTATTAGAGTTTTTATACCCCTATGTACATCCAGATGAATATAAAAATAAAGGCTATGAAGTATCAAAAAGACCATATAAAGTGCTTTATCCTTATACTTATGCAGGTGGTGTGCCAATAGCTGAAAGTAACTTAGAATGTTTAGAAGTAATGCTGCACTGCCTTGAAAATAATGTAAAAATGGGTATGCACTACTGCAGCCTTGAAAATAAATTAACAGCACAGCTTTACCAAAGCAATCATCCTATTAAAATGAGTGAAATAGAGTATTTTTCTGAAAAAGACTTCTTCTTGAAAACAGCAAAAGGTTATGGTGAAGATGCTGCTAAAATTAAAGAAGTGCTTGATAATAATAAAGTAGATCACTACATGTATAATACGGCAAATAAAGTAATAGAATTTTCACCAGCATATATTACCTTATTAAAAGATTATGATATGGAGCTGGGGCTTACTTATTTAGCAGTTGATTTTGATGAAGAATACGGCAGAAAAGTATTAAGAGAATATCAGATAGATAAAGTAGAGCCTAAATCGTTTGAATTATCTGATATTTAATAATATATTTTACTTTATATTTATATTCAGGTGATATATTGTTTAATAAAATAGATATTGCAAATATGGTGTTTGAAGGGGTATCTCGTTCTATTTCTATTGCCCCTAAATTCTGCTCTAAAATAAAACATAAAAGCTCACCATGCACTACCTGCTATTCGTTATGTCCTGCTGAAGCTGTAACTATTGGCGGACCTGGGGAAACTATTACAGTTGAATGGGATAAATGCACTGGCTGCGGAATATGTGTAAGCCAGTGTCCTGCTCAAGTATTCAGGCTCAGACATGGCGGATACAGGAAATTCATTGATAATCTAAGCCGCAGTATAACTTCCAGAGGCGATTTGGTTATTACATGCAGTGATAATCCAGCTTATAACAGGCAGACAGCTGTAGTAGACTGTGCAGGCATATTTAATGTGGTAGATTTTTTAGTCCTTTATCTTCATGGTGCTTCCCGCATAACTATAAAATACGGGCTTTGCATAGAATGTGCATCAAAAAACGGCAAAACTATTTTAGAACAGGAAATAAAGCTTATAGAACAGTTAAAAACTATATTTGAAGATTTAAATGACTTAGAAATAATATATGAATCTGACAGTATTCGCCTAATATTTCCAAAACAGCTGCCAATATTACAGCCAAAAGAGGAAGAAAAACCAAATCCAACAGTAAACAGGCGTGGAATGTTTGCTTTTTTTAAAAATACACTACAGGAAAGTATATTAAAAAGTGCTGATGTATTGACTATTGAAAATTTAGAAGACAGAACTAAAATAGATTTTACTCATGAAGAAACAGCAAGAAGAAAAATCTTTTTAGATAGTATAATGTCCCTTGGAAAAATAACAAGATTAGAAGTTGAAACAAATAACTTGTTTAATAATATAGCAATAGATGAATCATGTGTTTACTGCGGTATGTGTGCAAGATTTTGCAATACTGGTGCATTATATATTAATGAAGAAAGAACAGAGATTACATTTAATCCGTCAAAATGTATATCATGTAAGCTTTGTGAAAAGGCATGCTACCATAATAAACTGCACTATAAAGATACATTAAACTTAAAAACATTTTTTCATGATAATATACTTGTTTCAAGAAACAGTAAAAGAGTAACAATATCAGATATGAAAATATTTGATGTATAGCTTATAAGTATTTGCCAGCAACTATTACGACATCAGCATTCCCGTTAATAGATACACCACCTTCTTCAGTAATAATATATGTATGCTGCATACCTGTTACACCATAACTTTCTAATGCTGAGAAAAAGCCTAAATTTATTACCATATTTTCTACAAGGGGTTTATCATTGCTGTTTGAAATAACAGGAAATTCATCAATAGCAAGCCCTGTTCCTCTGCCAAGATGATTAAGAGTATTATCTCCAAGTCCCATAAATGTGCCTTGTATTTCTGGATGAATATTATCCATAAGTTCTGTATAAATTTCGCTGGGTTTTGCTCCCGGCTTTAAAAGAGTGACTGCTAAATCTTTTAAGTTTTTGCAGTGTTCCTGCTGTCTGCGTATATAGTCTATAAGGCTGTTAAAAGCATAACAGTATGTGCATACAGAATGATAGCCGTTAATTCCAAAAACAGATGGAATTGTAATTAAATCGTTTTGTTTTAAGGTGATTTTACTGCTTCCAAAAAAAGGTGCAGATGCATATATGCCTGTAACACCTGCAGGAATATCATATTTATAAATATTTAATGAGCTTTCTCCAAAAGCCACACTTAATGTTTGGAACTCCATATCAGGTCTTTCAAAACGAACTATACCCTGATGTCCTTTTTGCATAAATTCATTAAAAATAAGCAGTGCTGCATCACGCTCTGAAATATCTTCTGTTAAAAGTTCAGGAACAGTATTTGTCATAATATCAGTATGTATTGCACCAGCTTCTTTTAATATATCAAGCTCATATTTGCTTTTTACACTTCTGCACATATTTAATGCTTTGTCACATGAATATATTTTACCAAATTCAAACTGGGAGTTAAATTCTTCTAAAAGTTTGATTGTTACAAAGCTCTTATCTACAAAAGCAGGGAAAAATGTATTAAGTGTAAGTTCATTTTTTATATCCTGCAGCTCTTTATATGCCATAACTTTACAGTATCTTATTTCTTTCTCTGCTCTTGCTGCACTTCTTTTCACAAAATATACAGGCTCTTCATCTCTTTGTATAAAAAGTATGCCATCCTGCATAGTGCCAGTGAAATAATAAATATTTACAGGGTTAAATATAAAAATATACCGCCATGCGTCATCAGTCATATCCATAAAAGTAGTAAATTTTTTAAGTCTGTTTATAAGTTCTGCACCTGGCACTTTTGAATACATAAAAGCCTCACAAATAAAATGCTAAATAAGAATACCATAAGCATATATATTTTAAAAGCATTTTTATAATTCCTTTATCTCCATTTCTCAAATAATTACTATAACTATTTAATAATATAAAGAAAATTGTTAAATTGCAGTAAAGCAGGCTTTGAAAACATAAAATGTATTGAATATGTTTTTATTCCATTTCTAGTATATATAGCAAAATAACAAAGACTTGATTACTGAGATTTGCGGCAGTATGACAGCATCATATTTTATTACATAAATCTTATAAGTTAAATATTTGATACTATTTCATAAAATTGATGTTATTCTTAATATAGGTTATTTAGTTATAATATAAAATGATGTAATGTAGTTTTGATAAAAGTATAAAAAAAACAGCAGGGTGTGCCTGCCTGCTGTTTTTAATTGTGCAAAAATATGGGAGGATTGTAAGAACGGGAAATCTTACTATTTGAAAATGCTTATCATTGATAAGCATG
>CAMWVK010000048.1 GCA_947177675.1 uncultured Mucispirillum sp. | reverse complement strand
TTTCATATCCGCTTGACTGCACTATTTTATATGCAGTAAGGCTGCCTGCTTCATCAATATTAATATTAAAAATAATACTGCCTTCTTCTTTATTTCTTCTTGAAATTAATGGATACTCTGGTGCAGGTATATAGCTTGCATATCCTATTGAAAATGTGTCTGTCTTCTTGTATCCATTATCCCCTTTTTCAGCTGTTTTAAGTTCAGATTTTTTTTCATTTTTTTTAATATTTTTCCCATACAGGCTTTTTTCTGCTTTTTTCCCAATACTATTATCAGCCTGTTTTTGTGAAACATTATTTATACCGCTTATATCTTCTGCGTTCATTATCCCTTGTGATGCATGCATTATTTCTACACTTATATATGATTTTGCAGATGATAAACTATTATTGTTATTGTTTTTCATGTTATAATCAAATAATAAAGCAGAATGTAAAATTAAAGATAAAGCGAAACATAATATTAATGCTTTCATATTAAATTTTAGCCTTTAATCCTGCAAATATTTCTATACCTTTTGTTCCATACCCAGATATTTCTTCATACTCTGTATTTGTAAGGTTTGTCCCTTTTAAATACATTTGTATGTTATCATTTATCTGATAAGATATATTTGCATTTAATAAAAAGTAATCATCGTTTATACTGCTTTTTCCATAGATTGTAGCGACACTTTCACCATTATATATTAATCCTATACTAATTGTCAGCTTTTCTATTGGTATAATATTTATATATGCGGATACTTGATGTTCTGGTCTTCTTGCAAGGGGGTTGCCGTTCACATTAAAAGTTTGCAGCCATGTATATGCAGTACCAAAATTAATATATTTTACAGGGTTTATATTTATTTCAGTTTCTATACCGCAGGTATGGGTTTTTGTTTCATTATAAAAGCCTGTTTTTATTTGGTTATTATCATCAATATATGAACCATACATAATCATATTATTATAATAATTATCAAACCATGATAACCCATAAGTTATTATTTTATTAAAAAGTCCATTTGTAAATCCTATTTCATAAGCAAAACTTTCCTGCATTTTTAGTGTGTTATTACCAAAGGCAGGATCATAAAGCTGATAAAGTGATGGAGATAAAGCACCATTGCCTGCAGCTGCTTTTATTTGTAAATCAATTTTTTTAATATTATAGGTAGATGAAACTCTATAAAGTGGTGCAAACTCCATATCATCATCCTGCAGCCCCCTTAAAGCAATAATAGTAGTCCAGCTGTCAAAAAGATTTATATTTCCTTGAATATAGCCAGCATAGCTGTTTCTATTTTTATTATTTCCTAAAACAGATGACCGTGAATATATCTGGCTGTATTCATAGTTTATGCCTGCTGTTAAAGTAAATTCATCTACAATATAAATATTATTTTGAAAATCTGCTGCAAGAGTATGACCATCAAAAATATCATTGTCATTATTTCTTATTTGTGATGATGAACCATATATTCTATCTTGATACACATAGCTGATATTAAGTGAAGGCTCCCATATATCATTATAAAGATAACTTGTTTTAAAGGCAGCAGAAACCCTTTTTGTTTTCTGCATATAATCTTTATTATCATTATTTGGACCACCGCCATTATCTAAATCACTTGTTCTATCTATATAATCCACATAAAAAGATGTTTTTGAGTAATCATCAGGTTTTATTCCAAGGTATGCAGAGAAATGCCCCATTGCATCAGGGTCATTTTCAGTATTACCATATTTATAAGCTGCTGCAGATACATTCTCATCATATAAATAAGAGCCGTTTATTCTATAATCTACAATATTTTTTGAGCCGTAAATGGAGGCAGAGCCTGTATAATACTGGCTTAAAAGTGAACTTTGTATTTGTGCAGAAGCCTGTACAGGTTTTTCCCCTCCTTTTTTTGTAATAATATTAATTGCACCATTTATAGCAGAAGCTCCAAGTGATGCACTAAGCGGACCTTTAACAATCTCTATTTTTTCAATATTATCAACAGGTATTGATGATAAATCTATATCATTATTAATCCCTGCTGCATCACTTAAAGGGATACCGTCAAGCAGTATCATAGTTGAGCCGCTGTTTCCACCACGCATACTTATAGATGTAAGTTTTCCTGTCGCATTCTGCCTGATAACAATTCCTGGCACATAACGAAGTATTTCATCAAAAGTAGATGGGTTGACTGCCTGAATTTGCTCCTGTGTAATAGTAGTTATACCTATCCCTGCTTTTGACTGCTCTGTGGGAACTGCAAGACCTGTAACAAATATTTCTTGTTGAGTATTATTTTGTTGAGCATAACCAGCTGTATTAAAAGAAAAAAAGTACAATGGAAAGATAAATATATATAAATATTTTCTCATACCTTCCTCCATAACTCAAGTGGATACTTGGCTGATATGTTTGCAGGTCTCCTGACTTACTTTCATCTTAAAACACGCCTTCCCAAATAAAACTTATCCAGTGACATAATGTGTTTTAATCCAGATTACAGTCGCTTGAGCGGTTAGAGCATTTCACTCTATTCCCTTTTCAAACATAAAAAAATATAAGATATAAATTCAAATAAATCAAGTATTAATTTTACTAATATACCACTAGTTAATTTTGTGCTTGACAAAAGCCTATAATTTCATACTATTGATAGAGTAGATATACAAACGGAAGTGTGGTGTAAATCCACCGCTGCCCCCCGCAACTGTAATATCGGACAAGTTCGTATTTATCCACCTGCAAGTTTAGCTTAATGGGAAGGAACGAATAAGGTTGATGATTAAGCCAGGAGACGATGTATATTTTAAAAAAATATTCTTCGGGAGGAAGGCTATGAAATCTTATAACTCTTTTCTTTTTTTATTTAGATTTTATATTAATCATTTTACTTAAAAATTAACCTTATTTTACAATTTTTCTATTTATTTTTAATTTAGTGGGAGCATTTTTATGAAAAAAATTACTAATATTATTATGCCTTTGTTTGCAGTATTACTTTTTGCAGGCTGTGCAGAAGAAAATGAAAATAACAGTGGAAATATTATTCCACCAGTAGTCAGCGAAGGATTGGCAGATAATGCAATATTACATGATACCCCAAAAATTGGCACAGTATCATTTAAACCAGCAAGCCATATAACAGGTAATTCTTTTAGCTGGCATATAGAAGATATGACTTTATCAAATGCAAATAACAGGGAAATGACAGCAGATTTCCATAATGCAGGGTCATATACTGTTACATTAACCGTAGACGGAACAGAATATAGTGGCAGTATTATAATACCTGAAGAACAGTCATATGAAATAGATATGGGGGGGGGACATACAATCATCTCTGATAAGGGGCAAAAAAGATTATTTATTTATGGTGATAATTCATTAGGTCAGTTATGTATAGAGAAAACTATACTTTCTTTAAAAGAACCAAGAATTTTAAAATCGTATACGGCTGAAATATCATCAGTTGCAGCAGGAAAAAATCATACACTTTTTACTGATAACAGCAATGTTTATGCTTGTGGTGATAATAGTTATGGTCAGCTTGGCACAGGATCTAGTGCAGAAGTTGAAAATGTAACAACTGTTTCTAATATAACAGCAGATGTATCATATAGAAGAATATTTGTTTCAGCAGGCGGTGATATGTCTGTGGCAGGGCTGGAGTTTTTAGATGGTGCGACTCCTAAAATTTCAATTTATAACTGGGGTTATAACGATAATGCAGCAGATAAAACACAGTCACAAGCTAATCTTTTAATAAATACAAATTCAAGAAATGAAGTTCTTTTTGCAACAGGAAATAATTTTTCTGTTTTAAGAGCAACAAGTAGTTATAATGTTTTTTCTTTTGGTATAAATGATAAATGGCAGCTTGGCAGAATACAGGGTGCCACAGGCTATGATGCAGAACCAGTTAATCCTGATACTCATATGGACAGCAATAAAACAGATATGGCTTCAGGTTTTGTATTTACTCCTTATGGAGAAGAACAATTAGCAGGCGATTATAGTCCTCGCTCATACTATCAAAATAATTATTTTGCAAAACTTGCAGCAGGTGATGATTTTGTAGTATCTATTAAAAAAGAAACGACAGACGATTCTGAATGGACTAGTCAGGATAAATATGCTGTATATGTATGGGGTAATAATGAAAATAATCAGCTGGGATTTCAAAATAAAGATGGTAACACATCTGTCCGCAGAGGAACTGCTTTATTTAATGCAATAGAAAACTCGGCTATGACAAAAGACCCAAATAAAGTTACACCAATAGTAAAAGAAATGGTAGAAGTTGCAGCAGGCAGAGCAGCAGGATATGCAATATCAAGCGATGGTATACTTTATGGCTGGGGAGATGACAGTAAAGGGCAGCTTACAAATAAAAAAGCTCAAAATACTGTAAATAATATGGTATATGAAATAGCAAATCCTGCAAATTTAGAAGCAGGTTATAAAAAAGTCTGGGCAGGTGGCGATAGAGTTATTGTATTAGCGGGGGATAATAACTTATACACCTGGGGTGATAATACTAATGGCATATTAGGGACAAATAATGAAAATTCAGTAGTTAATGTGCCTGAAAAATTATATTTTAGTTTAGCTCCTATCCAGTAAAAATATATCCTGCTGTATATTATTAATACAGCAGGATATAGACTATTGAAAAAGTCATATATTATTTAAACTAGCAAATAATGTTTAAAATTATATATTAAAACTTAAAATGTATTTTTTTGAAAATACCATATTAATCATTTTCAATATATTCTTTTAATTCCTTTATATTCATATTATTTCCAAGACCAAGCATAAGTTTTGCAAGAGTTTTTTCAATAGTCATATTTTTACAAGATACAGCACCATATTTTTCAGCCATTATGCCAGCAGGATATTTATCAAGATGCACACCGTTATAAAGGCACTGAGTGGCACAAACCACTGCAACACCGCTTTTCATTGCTTTTTTTAAAGCTGGTATGAAATTATTTTCACATTCTTCTGTTGGCACACCACCTGCACCATATCCTTCTATGATTATTCCACGGTAACCCATATTAATAAGCACATCAATAATATCAGGCTTTAATGATGGCACCATTTTTAAAACAAATACTTTTTCTGATATATTTTTATTAAAAGAAACTTTGCCTTTTTTCTTTTTATTTATAGTATTCCATATAATTTTTTTACTATCAGAAACACCTGCAGTTTCATGGTTAATAGATAAAAAGCCAGTAAAATCTTCACTGTAAACTTTCTTTGTGCAGTCCCCATTATGTATAATTCCGTTGAAAGCAAGGAAAACACCACAGTTATCACTGCAGGCAGCTAAAAAAGCATCATATATATTTCTGTAAGCATCTGTGTTTTCTGCTTTAATTGGAAACTGTGAGCCAGTAAATACTACTGGTTTATTAAGGTTATCAATGGCACATGTAAGCATAGATGCAGAATAAGCCATAGTGTCTGTGCCATGAGTAATAACAAAACCGTCATAATTATCATAGTTTTTTTCAATAGTATCAAGCATCATTATCCAGTTATTTGGTGATAAATTAGAGCTGTCTATATTCATAATTTCTATTGCATCAATAGTGCATATATCTTTTAATTCTGGCACCATATCTATTATATCACAGCTTGATATTTTTGGCACAAGCCCGCTATCAGATGGAATACAGGCTATTGTGCCACCTGTTGTAATCATTAATATTTTTTTCATCTATAATCTCCTGCAAATATAATAAAATTACAGCCCTTAATACTAATAGTAAAAAGGGCTGTGATATAAATTTTTTAATGTGTAAAATATATTTTATCTTATATTGATGCAGCAGCAATTACTGCCAGATTAAATATTTCTTCAGAAGCTGCATTATTTTCAGCAATCTGTATTGGTGCAGAAAAGCCTTGAACAACTTTTGCACATACTTTGAAACCGCCAAATAATGTTAACGATTTAATTGCAGCATCAGCAGCCTGAGCATTGCTGAATACTAATACATTTGCATTGCCGTCTGCATTTGCGTATGGGTATGCTTTTGCAAGAGCAGGGGTTAATGCTGTTTCTAAATCTAAATCACCTTCTACTTTAAGTTTAGGGCGGGCTTGTTTTGCAAGCTCTATTGCTTCCATAATTTCTTCACTGTCAATAGATTTACCAAAGCTGCCATTAGAGATTACAGCAATATTTGGCTCAATATCTAATACTTTACAAATATCTGCAGTCTGCAAAATTATTTCAGATAAAGATTCTTCATCCTGTTCTGTATAAAGAGCAGGGTCTGCAATAATAAATGATTTATGCTTATTTGCAAGCAGAACAGCAGATGATGCAGTATAATAATTTTCATTTAAATCAACAGTATCTGCAACAGCAGCCAGTGTTGTTTCTAAATCTTTTAAAGCATATCCTACTAAAGCATCTATATCGCCATTATTTAAAACAGCACCAGAAAATCTGTTATAGTGACCGTGTTTGAAATCTTTTGCAGCCTGCTGCTGAGTAAGTCCAGACCTCCAGTATTTTTCATAATGTTTATGGATAATTTTATCAGTATCTTTATATGTTTCTGGGTCAATAATAACCATATTTGCAAGGCTTATATTTAATGTTTCAGCTGTGTTCTGTATTTTTTTAGTATTACCTATAAGGCATGCAGTGCCTAATTTCAGTTCTTGAAATTTAGAAGCAGCAGATAAAACTGATGCTTTATCAGCAAATGCAAAACCTACTCTGCCTTTATTTTTTTTCGCCTGTTTATAAGCAGATATAATCATTTTTTTAGCAGGGTTCATTCTTGCTTCAAGGTTTAATCTGTATTCATCAAAATCCTTTACTGGTTTTTCAGCAACCCCTGTATCCATTGCAGCACGAGCAACTGCTGCACTTACAGCAGTTAAAAGTCTTGGGTCAAAAGGTGTAGGGAGAATATATTCTTTGCCAAACGAAAAGTTTTTGCCATTATATGCTTTACTCACAACATCTGGCACAGCAGTTTGGGCAAGCTCTGCAATTGCATAAGCTGCTGCCATTTTCATTTCTTCATTAATAATAGTTGTGCGAACATCTAATGCACCTCTGAAAAGGAATGGGAAGCACATAACATTATTAATTTGGTTAGGGTAATCACTTCTGCCTGTAGCTATAATAGCATCGTTTCTTATTTTTTTTACTTCCTCAGGAGTGATTTCTGGGTCTGGGTTAGCCATAGCAAATATAATAGGATTTTTTGCCATACTTTTAATCATTTCATCAGAAAAAGCTCCTTTTTTAGAAAGTCCGTATAATACATCAGCTCCATTTACTGCTTCAGCAAGAGTTCTGCATGAACTTTCAGCAGCAAATTTTTCTTTGTATTTGTTCATACCTTTTTCTCTGCCTTTATATATTACCCCATTTGTATCACATAAAATAAGGTTTTCTTTTTTTACACCAAGATTTACTATTAATGAGGCAATTGCAAGGCCGGACGCACCAGCACCATTCATAACAACTTTAACTTCTTCAATTTTTTTGCCTGCGACCTTTAATGCATTTAATAATGCAGCACCGCCAACAATAGCTGTTCCATGCTGGTCATCATGGAAAACAGGTATTTTCATTGTCCGTTTAAGTTCTTCTTCTATAATAAAACATTCTGGTGCTTTAATATCTTCTAAATTAATACCACCAAAAGTAGGCTCAAGCATTTGGCATGTTTTTATTATGTCATCAGTATTTTCAGAATTTAATTCTATATCAAAAACATCAATATCGGCAAATTTTTTGAAAAGTATGCCTTTACCTTCCATAACAGGTTTACCAGCCATTGCACCAATATTTCCAAGACCTAAAACTGCCGTGCCGTTTGAAATAACAGCTACAAGGTTGCCTTTTGCAGTATATTTATAAGCATTTTCCGGCAAATCTTTTATTTCAAGACATGGCACTGCAACACCGGGAGTATAAGCAAGTGATAACTCATCTTGAGTTTCGCATGGTTTTGTTGATATAACTTCTATTTTACCAGCAACTGGGCTGCTGTGATAATTTAAAGCATTTTCAATTAAGTCATTTTTTTTATTCACAATGTCCTCCGATTTTGTGATGATTAACCTTAAATA
>CAMWVK010000047.1 GCA_947177675.1 uncultured Mucispirillum sp. | reverse complement strand
AATACTACAAATAATGTGGCTACATGAAGCATTACATCAAAGAGCATATCTGGCGTTTCAAAGTTTAATATATGTTTTCCTATTGCTAAATGCCCTGAACTGCTGACTGGTAAAAATTCCGTAATTCCTTGTAAAATTCCTAATATTACTGCATTTATTATACTCATTATTACAATGCTCCATTATGGATATTTATTATGTTTATATGGGGCCGTTTGTTAAAGCGTTTTTTAAAAAATCTTTTAACTGTCTGCTCTGTAAATTCATTAAAATTTTCTTTCTGATGTATGCCGCCTGTCTCTTTCTGACTGTATTCTATAATTGACTGTTTTAATATATTTATATATTCTTTTTCAATAGAAAATCCAATCAGCTGTATAATTATATTGTTTTCGTTTATATTTTCTACATTTTCTGCACTATTTACTACCACAACTGCCCCATTAATTGCAAGTTTTTTTCTATTTTTTAATTCATCAGGGGTTAAAAACTCTTCTGTGTTTAAATCAACATATCTTTTGCCTGCTGTTATGTCCTGCTTTTCTATAAATCTACCATTTTCAAAAATTATCTTATTGCCTGCTAAAAAGAAAATAACTTTTTTATCAAGCATACCATACTTTACAGCAAGCTGCTTATGCTTTGCTAAGTGCTGCACTTCTCCATGGATTGGAACTAAATATTTTGGCTTCAATATATTTAATAAAAGCAGTGCATCTTCTTTTGCTGCATGCCCTGAAACATGTATCGGTAAATCATCTGTAGTTATTACTGAACCACCCTTTTCATATACATTATTCATTATATAAATAATCCTGTGCTCGTTACCTGGTATTATTCTTGATGAAAATACAAAAGTATCTCCCTTTCTTACTTTTATATCTGAATAGTCATTTTCTGCTACTTTTGTTATAACACTTGCACCCTCTCCCTGAGAGCCCGTTGCTATAAAACATATTTTATTATCATCAAGTTTTTCTATCTGTTTCCTTGATATTAAAATATCATCATTAAAAGAAAGCTTGCCGTGTTTCTTTGCTGTATCTATGTGTTTTATAAGTGATGAGCCTTCAAGTGCCACTTTTCTGCCATATTTTTCTGCTGTATTAAATACTGTCTGCAATCTTTCTGTATTTGATGCAAAAGTAGTAAAAAATATACGCCCGAAAGCCTGTTTAAATACTTCATCTATACCTTTTATTACCTGATGTTCGCCCTTAGTAAAGCCGCTTTTTATAATATTTGTAGAATCTGCCATTAATAAATCTACACTATCTTTTCCAAGCTCTATAAATTCTTTTAAAGGAAAAGGTGTACATGTTACAGGGGAATAATCTATTTTATAATCTGATATATGCACTGCTTTAAATTCTTCTGCAATTTTAAGCAGAACTGCATAAGTGCCATGTATTGAATGGCTTACAGGGTAGGCTGTAATTTCAAAATCACCCCATTCAAAAGGCTTAAAATCATCTATATATATTTGACTAACTGATATATCATGTTCATTAAGCTTTTTGTTAATTATATCCCATGAATATCTGCCACAGACTACTGCAATATCTGGATATTCTTTTATTAAATAAGGCACTGCTCCTATATGGTCCTCATGGGCATGAGTTATTATCAGCATTATTTTTTTATGTTTTATGGTTTCTATATAGGAAAAGTCTGGAATAATAAGGTCAACGCCTATTTCATCGCTTTTAGTAAATTTAACACCGCAGTCAACAATCACTGCATATCTATCTGTTTCATAGATATACATATTCATTCCTATCTCTCCGGCACCGCCAAGGCTGGAAACAGATATTTTCATTAAGCTCCCTTAATTAATATTGATGAAGCAAGGGCTGCTATTCCTTCCCCTCTGCCTGTAAAACCCATTTTTTCTGTAGTTGTGGCTTTTATAGTTATAGATGTTGTTTTTATACCCATAATCTCAGCCAGCACTCTCTGCATTTCTGGTATATATGGCATAAGTTTTGGCTCCTGAGCAATTATCTCTGCATCAATATGAGAAATACGCCAGTCATCATAATATATCATTTCAGAAACACGCTGCAATAGTATTTTAGAATCTATATCCTTGTACTCATCATCACTATCAGGAAAAAGCATACCTATATCTTTTCCAAATACAGGACCTGCAAGACTGTCAATAACTGCATGTATTAACACATCTGCATCACTGTGCCCTAAAAGACCTTTACTATGGGGGATTTCTATACCACCTAAAAACAGTTTTCTTGTTTCATCAAACTTATGAGCATCAAAGCCTATTCCACATTTAATATCCATAAATTATACCATCAAAAATTTATTTTCTCATGCTACTGTGCTGGTTTTAGTATATATACTGCCTTTGGGGTTTTAAATATTTCTGCTGCTTTTATAAGTGCATCTTTATTAATGTGCTTTAATGTATCTACATATTTTTCATAGTAATCTGCACCAAGCCCCATTGTTTCATAAAATGCCATAACCCATGCCACACTGCCATTTGACTGTGTTTCCATAAGTGATGAGCCTATTATAGATTTTCTTGCTTTTTCTATTTCTTCTTCTGTTATTGTTTTATCAAGGTTTGAGTTTATTTCATCTATTTTATTTATTGCTGATTCTACATTTTTATAGTCAAGCCCCATAGATATAAAAAATCTTGATGCACAGTATCTTGTTGGGTAGCCTGCACCAACAGCATAAGCATAGCTTGAGTTTTTGCGGATTTCTGTAAAATATCTTGAGCTCATACCTCCGCCAAGAATATCTGTAAGCACTTTTAATGCTGCATAATCTTCACTTCCTGCCTCAGGTGCTGTATAACCTACATATACTTTTGCCTGCTGTATTCTAGAATCAACTACTTCCTGCCTTCTTTCTTCTAAAATAGCAGAGTTACTGCAGTCATATACATAAGGTGAACCTTTATCAAGTTTTGCAATAGCAGCATTCAATGATACAGCAAGTCCTTCATCAAACTTACCAGCTATCACTGCCACAATATATGATGCTTTTATATTATTTTTATAATAATTTTTAATATCTTCAAATGTTATTTTTTCAACACTTTCTATCTTACCTTCTACAGGCATTTCATAAGGCGAGCCTTTAAATGCAAGAGCCATAAACCCATTCTGTGCTATTAAGTTAGGGTTGTCAAGGGATGTTCTAAGTTCATCTATATGCTGTATTTTTTCTCTTTCAAAAATATCTTCCTTAAATTCTGGTGCTGCTAAAAATACTGCAAAATCATTATATACATTATCTACTTTATCACTTGGCACAGAAAGTCTCACTTCTAATGCAAATGGTGAAACCTTTGCACTAACACTGCCGCCATAAAACTCTACTGTTTCAAGCACTTTGTTACTTTTTACCCATACTCTGCTGAAAAGCGAACCTATACCATTATTTGCCTGATTTTCAGCAAATAAGCCGCCTTTTATCATTAATTGTATTGTAACTGTTTTTGTAAAATCTCTCTGTTTTGTTAAAACTGTGGCACCATTATTTTCTGCCATCTTACTGCCTCCTGAAAGGAATACTATAACTGTCATATTTGCAAGCACTAAAAGCACTATAACTATTATTAATATTTTTAGTTTCTTCATAATTTATTTATCCAATATTTTTACTTTTCTGCCAGATACCTGCAGTTTTCCTGCTGCATATAATGCTACTGCTTCACTGTATGCAATATGCTCCTGCTCTAATATCCGTGCAGATAATGTATCTTCTGTATCATTATCATATACAGGCACTGTTTTCTGTAAAATTACTGGTCCAGTATCCATTCCACTATCCACAAAATGAACTGTGCAGCCTGAAACTTTTACACCATAATCTAAAGCCTGCTTTTGTGCATGAAGACCTGAAAAAGATGGAAGTAATGCAGGGTGAATATTGATAATTCTGTTTTCATATGCTTCTACAAGCTCACTTGTTACTATACGCATATAGCCAGCCAGACATATTAAATCAATATTGTATTCTGCCAAAGCATTTATAATTTCTTTATCATACTCTGCTCTGTCACTTCTATTTTTTGATGGTATAGTAATAATTTCTATACCTGCACTTACTGCATATTCAAGACCTTTTGCACTTGGATTATTAGAAAATACAACTGCTATCCTGCAGTTTTGTATAATACCTTTTTCTATGTTTTTAAGCAGGGCAAGAAAGTTACTTCCCCTGCCTGAAATAAATACTGCTATATTAATCAAAATCTATCCCTTTTATTTTAACTGTATTATCGCCTTTTACTGCTTTGCCAATAACAAAAGCTTTTTCTCCACTCTCTAGTGCTGCTTTTACTACATTATCTTTATCTTCTGGGGATACTACAAAAATATAACCTGCACCCATATTAAATACACGGTAAAGCTCATGTTTATCAATATTAGAAACTTCTGCAAATCTTTTAATAACTTTTGGCATTTCTATATGTGTTATATCAATTTCTGCAGAAATATCTTTAGGAAGCACCCTTGGTATATTATCATAGAAACCGCCGCCAGTAATATGCACCATACCCTTTACATTAACCTGACTTATAACTTTCTGCACTACTTTTGCATATATTTTTGTAGGGATAAGCAGAGCATCTGCCACTGTTACATCATCATAAAAAATATCTGATGCTTTATATCCCATATCATTAAATAACACATTCCTAAGCAGTGAATAACCATTGCTGTGAAAACCAGAACTTGAAAGCCCTATTATTATATCGCCATCTGTAATTGATGAGCCATCTATTATTTTTTTTCTATCTACAATACCTACTGCAAAGCCTGCTAAATCAAAATCTTTATTTACATAAAGTCCGGGCATTTCAGCAGTTTCACCGCCAAGCAATGCACAGCCTGCATCTTTGCAGCCAGCTGTTATACCAAGCACCACATCTTTCATAGTTTCAGGTATTAATTTACCAACTGCCACATAATCTAAGAAAAATAATGGTTTAGCACCAGTTACAAGCAGGTCATTTACACTCATTGCAACTAAATCAATACCTACTGTATCGTATTTTTCACTCATTAACGCTACTTTTAATTTTGTTCCAACACCATCTGCACCAGAAACAAGTACAGGTTCTTCCATATTTTTAAATTCTGCCAGACTAAAAAGCCCTGCAAAGCCACCTATACCGCCTATTACACCATTTATTTTAGTGCTGTCTACTGATGATTTAATAAGAGAAACGAATCTGTTTCCCTCATCAATATCAACTCCGCTTTGTCTATAACCAGTTTTTTGTGTTTCACCACACCTACTCATCGCTTTTTAACCTTTCTATTTCTTCTTTAATATATTTTTCTGCAATTGCAGGCACAATATTTCTAACAATTTCTTTCATATTGGATGCAATAATTTCTTTTATTGATTCTTCAAGGAAATGTTTATCTATTGCATTGCCAAGCATTGCTATAATTTCATCTCTGCTTATTGTAACAGTTATGCCGCCAAATCTGCCAGTTGTTTCAGGGTTTGTTTCTTTTTCTTCTGCCTGATTAATATTTGCAGGCTCATTCTGAACTTCTTCTTTTTGCACTGGAAGAGTTGTTTCGTCTATTACTGGTTCTTCACTTACTGCCATATCTTCTAATTTAGCTTCTGCCATATCAAAAGATGTCTCTTCTGCTGGTGCTTCTTCTGTAACTTCTTCAGCAGTTTCTTCCATATTATTTTCAATTAATGGCTCATCAGTATTTTCTACTGGGTTTTCATTTCCCGTATCAACTATTGATTCTTCCACAGCAGATGTTTCTTCTAATGACGGCATATCTGGAAGCTCATTCTCTGCTGGTATAACTGTTTCTTCTGCTGTTTCTGCACTGGTTTCTTCTTGAGAATTTTCCTGCATTTCTTCTGACTGCACAGATTCTTCAGCAGGTATATCAAAGTGTTCTACTGCTTCATCTGCTGGTGCTTCTTCAACTGGTATTTCTACAGCTTCACTTTCTGCTTGTGCATCATCACTTGCAGCAGTATTTTCTTCTGCTGTATCTTCACTTGCTGCAAGGCTTTCTTCTGGTAAATCTAATGGTTCTTCTGCCTGCATATCTGCATTATTTTCTTCATGTGCAGCTGGTGCATCTGAAAGCCAGTCATCATCATCTACAAGCAACGCTTTATGTTCCTGCTCTACTGGAGCTTCTTCTTGATTGTCTGTTTGTTTTTCTGCCTGCATTTCATCTGTAGAAACATCGTCAACATCTGGAAAATCTGGGAATTCATCAAGCATATCTTTTTGGCTTACAGGGTCTACTTCTTCTAAATTATCCTGCATAACATATTCGTCTGAAATTTCTGCATCACTATCAATATCTGATAATACTGGGTTGTGAACTGCTGTAATATTATCAGGAATTTCTATTTCTTCAGTATCTACTGAGGTGTTCTCTTCTTCCTGAACTTCTGCTGATAAAGGTGTTTCTTCTCTTACTTCTTCAAGTGCAGGTTCATCAACTGCAGCTTCTTCTGCTGCATCTTCAGCTGACTGCACAGATATTTCTTCATCTGCATTATTTTCTTCTACTGCAGGCATATCTAAACTTTCTTCATTTTCTGCCAAATTTAAATTTTCTTCTGCAGTTTCACTTTCCTGCTCCACTTCTAATGCAGGCTCAACAGTGCTTTCAGTAACGGCAGGTTCGTCAAGTGAAACAGTTTCTGAAACTGTATCATCAAGAGAAATATTTACAGGTTCTTCTTCATTGTTTTCTGCAGCTGTAATATCTTCCTGACTTTCTTCAACAATATTATCTTCTGCTGTAATATCTGCAGCTTCAACCTGTTCCTGTTCTTCTACCTGAATATTTTCTTCCTGCTTTTCCTGCTGTGTTTCTTCTGCTTCTTTTGGCATTTTATCAAATTCTAAAGATGGGGCAGTATCTAAATCTTCAACATAGCCGTTATCTGTTAAATCATCAGGCTGCTCTTCTTCTAAGTTTTCTAAATATTCTTTTTTAGAAAGGCTGTCTATAACTTCACCTGTAGTTATAGATGCTGTTGGAGTAATATAATCATCATTATCCCTTGCAAAATCTGCCTCAGCTATTTTTTCCACAATACCTGCAGGCATCATATCTGCATCAGATGATAATTTTTCATTTAATGATTGAGAATCAAAAGGCTTTACAAGATAATCATCAGCACCTGTTTTTTCTAAATCACTTTCATCAAATCTATCAAATGCACCAACTAAAAGTATGACAGATGCTGACTGCTGCACTGATTTCAGCTCTTTTATGTATTCTGATATGATAATGTTATCAAGTTTATTATCAAGCAGAATATAGTCATACTGCTCAGACTGCATTTTTAAAGCTGCATCTTCTTTGGAGAAAACTTTAACAATGTCATACCTGTCTATGTCAATAGAAAGGTCAATTACTCGGTGTATTGTAACACTGTCATCAATAAGAAGTACTTTACTTTTCATTATGTGCCCTCAATAAGTTATATTATAAGTTATAGTAACATATCATTATATAAGTAAAAAAGCAAAGTTTATTTATAAAGATAAGCGAAAAAATACATTTTTTTGATATATTTATACATTTAAATGAAAAAAATTGCAGAGTATCTCTGTATATAACAAGGTAATGAGAATATTTTATTAATATTATTATCCTTTGGCTCATAATACAATAAATTAGTGTATCCGAAAAAAATAGACTGTACCTATTATTACTTCTAGCCAACTTTAAATAGATTTGCAATGTAATATGAACTGTAAAAAATTTATACAAAATTTGCTACAGTATCGCATTATTTTTATCTTATCCTAAAAATGTTGCTGATTTTATTTTTAAATGCTCTCATTTGAACTCTTTTTAAATTTTCAATAAATTTTTTAATTCTTTTGTCAAATATGCTGTCATCTACATTGCCGTAGCATTTGTAGAAATGCTTTTTGTATATATGCAAATTCCAATTTATTCTGCTACTGTTTTATATGACATAAACTTGACAAACTCCATCTGCGTGTGCAGTTTATAAGAACTTATATACCAGTCATCCTCAACTATAATTTCAAGATGTGCTGTTCAAATACATTTTTTACTGCTTTTTTAATATAATTTTCATGATTATATGTAAGTATTATTGCAGATATTTTCTTATATATGCCTAAAATCTAGATATAAGTCTTTTTATTTC
>CAMWVK010000046.1 GCA_947177675.1 uncultured Mucispirillum sp. | reverse complement strand
CCAAAAAAAGATAAAATTTTTATAAACTGCAAAATAAAACTTGACAAATTCCCCCCCCCCGCTATAATAACCCAACTTTTTTTATATAGGAGGATTTTATGAAAAAGTCTTTATTACTTATTTTAGCAAGTCTTTTTGCTGTATTTGCACTTGCTGGTTGTTCAGATGATGACAACAATGAAACACCACCACCCACTCCAATTGATTTAGAAAAACCAGAAACATTAAAAGGTGCTTACAATGTAACTTTTTTTGCAACAAAACCAACAAGTGGTGGCACATTTGATATGGCAGCAATGGGAACTATGACTACTGATTGTGTAAAAGCTGATGAGTTAGGTATATTAAAAGCTGTTGATAGTGAAAGACTTGATGTTAAAACAGAATGCAAAAGAAATGGTGCATTAAATTCAGATATTGCAAATATTGTTGGTCAGCAGGCTGTAATAACTTATAATGAAAATACTGGTCTTACTATTGAAACAAAACTTCAAATATGGAAAGACATTATGGTAATGTCTCCTAATGATACTTATCAATATACTAAATATACATCTGTCCCAGCTACTAATATAACAGCAGAAGGTATAAATGTAGTTGAAGAAACTGCTGTAAAAGGTGTAAGTGGCAGACATTTAACAGCAAAATCAGAAAACCCATCATCTACATTTAAAGTAACTAAAATGTCAGATAGTGAATTATATGTTGAATTAAATTTAGTAGATAAAGAAACAATGG
Organism: uncultured Mucispirillum sp.; assembly: GCA_947177675.1. Lineage (GTDB taxonomy): Bacteria > Chrysiogenota > Deferribacteres > Deferribacterales > Mucispirillaceae > Mucispirillum. The sequence continues at coordinate 7,507 of CAMWVK010000046.1, read as the reverse complement.
TTGGTAAAGTGCAAGCTCCTACTTATGTTATTTTAAATAAAAAATCAGATACACCAGAAACTGTTGACCCTAATTCTCTTTTTACTACTAAAACAGGCATTACTTGTTCTGAAGAACAAGCCGAAGCTGACAAGTGCCCAGATCAAATTTATGCAAAATTTATCCAAGATCCAGATGATGTGCCAGCTGAATAAGAACAATAATTATATATATAATAATTATTACAAATAAAATATAAAGGTGGAAATTTTATTTCCACCTTTTTTTATGCTTAAAATTTTAGATGCTCTGCTTAAACTATTACTACTTTTTTATCATGTATAAAGTTACCTTAATTATGCAATATGTTCTTGCAAAAATATTATTTTTATATATAGTAAACAATTATTTTTAATCTAATTAATGAGGGTATAGCTGTGTCATTAAGAGAGTTTGCAAAAAACAACATAGTTGTCTTTGATGGTGCAATGGGAACATCTATCCAAAAAATAAATATTAGTGAAGATATATGGCAGGGAAAAAATGGCTGCAATGAGTTTTTATGCACTGCATATCCCAAAGTAATATATGACATACATAAAGGTTATTTTGATGCTGGTGCAAATGTTGCTGTTACAAACACATTTGGAGCTGTTAAGTCTGTTTTAGCTGAATATGGTTTAGAAGATAAAGTTGTAGAAATAAACAGAGCAGCAGTTGATATTGCAAGGCGTGCAGCAGCAGGTAAAAAAAACTCGTTTGTTTCTTTATCTATGGGACCCGGAACAAAGCTTGCAAGTTTAGGGCATACGACTTATCAGTCACTTTATGAGCAGTATCTAGAACAGGCAGAATGTGTTAGTGTAGATTTATACAATATAGAAACTGCACAGGATATTTTACAGTTAAAAGCAGCAGTTAATGCCTGCAAAGAAGCTAATAAGCGTAAAAATACTGATACGCCTATACTTGTATCATTTACCGTTGAAAATAATTATACACTTTTAACAGGTTCAGATATTTCTGCAATTTCTGCGGTTATGGCAGGTATGCCGATATTTGCTCTTGGTCTTAACTGTGCAATGGGACCTGATATGATGGAGCCTGCTATTGCTTCATTATCTAATATATGGCAGGGCAGAATATATATTTCTCCAAATGCTGGTATGCCTGAAACTATTAATGGCAAAACTATATATCCTATGAATGATGAAAAATTTACTGCCATTATGAAAAACTTAATGGATAAATACCCTGTATCTATGGCAGGGGGCTGCTGTGGAACAGATAAAACTCATATAAAAATGTTAAGTGAAATGGCAAAGGGAAGACCTGTGCCAAAAAGAGAAGAAAAAGCATATCTTGGGGAAGCAGCAAGTCTTTTTACTGCTGTATCATTAGAGCAGAATCCAAAACCTGCTATGATTGGAGAAAGAGCAAATGCTACAGGCTCAAAAGCTTTTAGAGAAATGCTTTTAGCTGAAGATATTGACGGTATTACTGCAATATGTAAAAATCAGGAAGATGCTGCCCATTTTATAGATTTATCACTTGCTTATGCTTCAAGAAGTGAAATAGAAGACTATAAAAATATAGTGCCTGTTGTAAATTCTCTGCTTATGGCTCCACTTGTGATAGATTCTACTGACCCAGAAACTGTGAGAGCAAGCCTTGAACGATATTCTGGAAAGCCTATTATTAATTCAATAAATTTTGAAGACGGCGGAGCAAAGCTTTATAAAATGCTTGAAATAGTAAAAGAACACCCAGCATGTGTTATCGCATTAACTATTGATGAGGAAGGTATGGCACAAACTGCTGAAAAAAAATTCCAAATAGCTGCACGGCTTTATGATACATGGGTTAATGAATATAACTTTAAAGCAGAAGACTTAATCATAGATACTCTTACATTTTCTATTGGTTCAGGAGATGTTACACTGACTAATGCAGCAATAGAAACATTAAAAGCTGTTAAAATGATTAAAGAAAATTTAAAAGGAGTAAAAACTACTCTTGGGGTAAGTAATATTTCATTTGGCTTATCTTCTGCTTCCAGACAGATATTAAACTCTGTATTTTTAAATGAAGCTGTAAAAGCAGGGCTTGATACAGCTATAGTTCATGCATCTAAACTAACACCTATTGCAAGTATATCCCAAGATGATATAGACTACTGTCTTGATTTAATATATGCCAGAGAAAATGCACTGTCTAATTTTATAGAGCATTTTGCAAATGCAAAAGTAGAAAATGAAGAAATAAATGAAGATTTACCGCCTGTTGAAATGCTGCCATTAAAAATTATAAAAGGCGATAAAACTGGGCTTGATGCTATAATATCATCTCTTTTAGAAACTAAAAAGGCAGAAGATATTATTAATAATATACTTTTCCCTGCAATGCAGCAGGTTGGCGATATGTTTGGCGAAGGAAAAATGCTTTTACCTTTCGTATTAAAATCTGCAGAAACTATGAAAGCAGCAGTATCTATATTAGAACCTTATCTTGAAAAACAAGAGAGTTCGTCAAAAGGCGAAATTGTTATTGCAACAGTAATGGGCGATGTTCATGATATAGGTAAAAATTTAGTAGATATTATTATGAGCAATAACGGCTTTAATGTGCATAACCTTGGTATAAAAGTGCCAGTTACTCAAATGATACAAAAAGCAAAAGAAGTAGGTGCCAAGGCTATCGGTATGAGCGGTCTGCTTGTAAAATCTACACTTATTATGAAAGAAAATATTGAAGAAATAGCAAAAGAACTGCCTGATATTAAAATTATGCTTGGTGGTGCAGCTTTAACTAATAAATTTGTAAATGAAAGCTGTGCTCCTATTATGCCAAATAAAGTATTTTACTGCAAAGATGCTTTTGATAATATTTCTGCAATGGAAGGCTCTAAAAAAGCAGCAGTAAACAAAGAGACCGCAACCAATAAGATAGAAGTAATAGAAGAATTTGATGTAAAAAAAGAAAAACGAGCAGATATAAGAAAACTTGATAAAAAAGATATACCTGTCCCACCATTTTATGGCACAAAAGTGATTAGTGCAGATATATATGATGTGTATAAGTATCTTAATAAAAACTTTTTATTTTCAAATATATGGGGCTATAAAAAGAAAGATTTAAGCTGTGAAGAATACGAATTTTTAATTAATGAAACAGTTATTCCAGAACTTAAAAACTTATTTAAAAATATTACCAGCAGAAAAGCAGTAGAAGCAAAAGCAATATATGGATATTTTAAATGCAGAAGTATAAATAATTCTATTGAAGTTTATTCATCAGATAATGCTCTACTGCATACATTTAATTTTCCAGACAGTAAAGCGGTGCCAAAATACAGCCTTGCTGACTATATATCAAGCGGTGAAGATGACTATGATGTGCTTCCTATGCAGATTGTTACATTAGGAGAAAAACCAGCCCAGTATTGTGCAGAACTTTTTAAAAATAATGATTATAAAAACTACTATATGGCACACGGTTTTTTTACTGAATTTACTGAAAGTTTAGCAGAATATACTCATAGTATTATTAGAAAAGAATTAAATATTATTGATAAAAATAGTGAAAGAGAAGAAAATGCAGTTACAGGAAAATATAGAAGTAAACGATTTAGTTTTGGATACCCATTATGTCCAGATATTGAAAATAATACTATTATTGCAAATATACTGCAAAGCGAAAAAATTGGTGTAACAATAAGCCAGTCCAGCCAAATGCACCCAGAATATTCTACGGCTGCTTTTATTATACACCACCCAGATATTAAATATTAACTTGGACTAATTATATTGCTTAGTCCAAAGTTTTTGGAAGGTCAGGTAAAGCAGTTTTATACCTTGACATTTATAGACAATATCTATTATAGTGTAAAAATTGCAGTTAGGAGGTTTTTATGAAAGGGATTATATTAGCTGGTGGCTCAGGCACAAGGCTTTATCCGCTTACTCTAACCATATCTAAACAGCTGCTGCCTGTATATGATAAGCCAATGATTTTTTATCCATTATCTACACTTATGCTTGCAGGTATTAAAGATATTCTTATTATTTCTACACCGCATGATTTGCCTAAATTTAAAGAACTTTTAGGTGATGGCTCATCTTATGGTATTCACTTGTCCTATGAAGTGCAGCCAAGTCCAGACGGTTTGGCACAGGCTTTTATAATAGGAGAAAAGTTTATAGATGGCGATTCATGTGCTATGATATTAGGTGATAATATATTTTATGGCAATGGGTTATCAAGGCACCTGCAAAGAGCAGCAGGTCAGACTAATGGGGCTACAATATTTGGTTATTATGTTGATGACCCTGAACGGTTTGGAATTGTAGAGTTTGATGCAAATGGCAAAGCTGTATCCATTGAGGAAAAACCAAAAAATCCTAAATCTCACTACTGTGTTACAGGGCTCTATTTTTATGATAACAGAGTCTGTGAATTAGCTAAACAGGTTAAACCGTCAGCAAGGGGCGAACTGGAGATTACAGATTTGAATAATATGTATTTAAAAGACGGCTCATTAAGTGTAGTAACTCTTGGCAGAGGCTATGCATGGCTTGATACTGGCACAATAGAGGCTCTTGCTCATGCTGGAGAGTTTATCAGAGTTATAGAAAAACGCCAGGGAATACAGGTAGCAGCAGTTGAGGAGATTGCATACCGTCAAGGCTGGATAAGTAAAGAAGAATTATTAGTATCTGTTAAAAAATACGGCAAAAGCCCCTATGGTGAGTTTTTAAAATTAGTAGCAGATGGAGCATATTTAGGGTAGGTAAAAAATGAATGTAATTAAAACAGCAATAGAAGGCATCTATATACTTGAACCAAGAGTTTTTGGAGATAACAGAGGCTGGTTTATGGAAAGTTTTTCTGAAAAAAAAATGAAAGAACATGGGCTTAATTATAATTTTGTGCAGGATAACCATTCTTTTTCTGCTGTAAAAGGCACATTAAGAGGCATACACTTCCAAAAAGGAGATTCAGCACAGGCTAAACTTGTCCGCTGCTGCAAAGGTGCTGTGCTTGATGTGGCAGTTGATTTAAGAAAAGGTTCGCCTACATATAAAAAATGGGTGGCTGTTGAATTATCTGCAGAAAACAAACGCCAGCTTTTAATACCCCGCGGCTTTGGTCATGGCTTTGTTACATTAACTGATAATGTTGAGTTTTTATATAAAGCTGATAATTATTATGATGCAGCAAGTGACAGAAGCATATTATGGTGTGATGAAGAAATAGGTGTAAACTGGAACATTGATAATCCAATTATTTCAGAGAAAGACAGCCATGCTCCAAGACTAATAGACAGTGATGTAGATTTTATATATTAATATAATGAGGGAATGTATGAAAATAATAGTAACTGGTGGTGCTGGATTTATTGGCGGCAATTTTATCCACTATATGTTTAATAAATATAATGATTATAAAATAATCTGTCTTGATGCTTTAACTTATGCAGGAAATTTAGAAACATTAGAGCCAGTTAAAAATAACCCTAATTTTAAGTTTTATAAGGCAGATATTGCAGACAGAACAGCAGTTTATGAAATATTTGAAAAAGAAAAACCAGATGTTATTGTAAACTTTGCAGCAGAAAGCCATGTAGACCGTTCTATTGATAATCCGAGTATATTTTTGCAGACAAATATTATAGGCACAGGTGTATTAATGGATGCCTGCAAAAAATACGGCATAACAAGATATCATCAGGTATCAACAGATGAAGTATATGGTGATTTGCCATTAGACAGACCTGATTTATTTTTTACAGAAACTACTCCGCTGCATACTTCAAGCCCATATTCAGCATCAAAAGCATCTGCAGATTTATTAGTGCAGGCATATCACAGAACATTTAAGCTTCCTGTTACAATTTCAAGATGTTCTAATAACTATGGTCCATACCATTTTCCAGAAAAGCTTATACCGCTTATGATTGCAAATGCATTAGCAGATAAAGAACTGCCAGTATATGGCAAAGGTGAAAATATCCGTGACTGGCTTTATGTGGAGGACCACTGTTCAGCTATTGATTTAATTATACATAAAGGCAGAGTTGGCGAAGTGTATAATATTGGCGGTCATAACGAAAAAACTAACTTAGAAGTAGTAAAAATCATATTAAAAGAGCTGGGCAAAAGTGAAGAATTAATAAAGTATGTAACAGATAGACCTGGTCATGATATGCGTTATGCAATAGACCCAGCAAAAATACATAACGAATTAGGCTGGCTGCCTGCTACCAAATTTGAAGACGGCATTAAAAAAACTATTAAATGGTATCTTGAGAATACTGACTGGTGGCAGCACATAATAAACGGGGAATATAAAGATTATTATGAAAAGCATTATCAAGGTAGATAATTAATGTCTAATAATACTAAAAAACATATAGTATATGAGCAAAAACAAATGAAAATGCTTTCAGATGAGGAGGTTCAGCAGTGTCTTAATGTATATAATCATAATTATGGCAGATGGGCATATAACGGTTTAAAAAATATAAAAACATTATGGCGGCATGTTAAATTTCCAAAAAGAAAATTTTGCAGTATGCAGAAAAAAGATAATTATAATATTATCACAGCAAAAGATAATAATATCATAATAGGATATGCTGCATATTTTAGAGGATATATAAACGAAAAGAAAGATATTATTTCATGGGTTGCATCACTTGTTGTTAGTAAGAAGTATAGAAGACAAGGCATAGCTTCAAAAATGCTCCAGTCTATATGGACATTCTCAACTGATTATGCATGGGGGCTTGCGACACCAAATCCAATGACTGTATATACATTAGAAAAAGCAACAAGACGAACTATTGATTTATCTTATATTGCTAAAGAGAAAAGTTTGCTAAAAGATATTCAGTCTAAATTTAAGTACTATCTAGAAAAAGATATGGTTGAAAATGATTATACATCTAATTCTTTGGTTAATACTAACTTTCCAATTATTAACCAGGCTAATAAGTATATTAGACAATATGAGCGAATAAGTAAAAGAAAATGGCAGCTTGGGAAATTTATTAAAGGATATGAATGGATAGCTTTAACATTCCAAAGTCAAACACCAAAAGCAATTACTAAGGATGAATTAATAGATAAAATAGAATATGACAGCCAGCAGATAAAAGATGCTTATTCACGAATGAATATGCAGAAACATAAATGGGCACAGGGAACACATAATGAAATAAATTTTATTTTAAATTTTTTATGTGAAAATAATATAGAGCTTGACAAAAATGATTATATATATGATTTTGGCTGTGGAACAGGCAGGCATTGTATAGAGTTATACAATAAAGGCTATCATAATATTACAGGTTATGATTATTCAGATAAGCATATTCAAAATATAAGTGGGGAAAAAACAGTAACATTTGAAATAAAAGATATAGCACAGCGAAACTTAATATTAAAAAATAAAGCTAAATTAATACTTTGTTTGTATGATGTTATTGGTTCATCCTATAATGATGATGTAAATAATAGAATATTAG
>CAMWVK010000045.1 GCA_947177675.1 uncultured Mucispirillum sp. | reverse complement strand
GTATGCGTGTAACTGATGCTGCATCTATGGAAGTAGTAGAGATGACTTTATGCGGTAAAATAAATAAAGAAATAGTAAGCCTTATAAATAAAGCAGGCGGTGCTGCAATAGGTTTTTCCGGCAGAGATGGCAACTTAATAAAAGCTAAAAAATTATTTGTAGATGCTCCAGATGAAAAAGGTGTGTTGCAGCATTTAGATATAGGATTAGTTGGAGAAGTGGAAGAAGTAAATACAAGCTTAATAGACAGTGTATCTAATAAATTTATTCCAGTAATTGCACCTGTTGGAATAGGTGAAAATTATGAGCCATATAACATTAATGCAGATTTAGTTGCTGGAAGTGTGGCTTCTGCATTAAGGTCAGAAAAACTTATGCTTTTAACTGATGTAGATGGTGTAAAAGACAGGGATGGCAAAAGAATATCTACAATTTACCCAAAAGATGCAGACGGCATGAAAAAAAACGGCACATTAACTGGCGGTATGATACCTAAAATAGACTGTGCAGTGCAGGCTGTAAAAAATGGTGTAAACAAAGCCCATATAATAGATGGCAGAATAAAACATTCTATATTATTAGAGATTTTTACAGATTCAGGTATAGGAACACAGATAGTCCAATGATACTAAAAGCACCAAGATACTTTTTAGAAGAAATAGTTTCACCTGCCTGCAATAATGATGAAAATATTATTCAGGCTTTTGCTGATATTCCACGAGCATTATTTGTAGATGAAGGTATGAAAGTAAAAGCCTATGAGGATAAAGCTCTGCCAATAGGTATGGGGCAGACTATATCTCAGGTTACAACAGTTGCCAATATGCTTTATATGTTAGAGCTTGAAAAAAGTGATAATGTTTTAGAGATAGGTTCAGGCAGTGGCTTTGTAACAGCACTTCTTTCCCGCCTTGCAAGGCATGTATATGCAGTGGAACTTCTGCCAAAATTAATGGAAAAATCAAGAACTACTATTAAGTCACTGCGAATTACAAATGTAAGTATGAAATCAGATGACGGAGGCAAAGGCTGGCTTGAATATGCACCTTATGATAAAATTATAGCATCAGCAGGAGCTAAAAGACTGCCCCAAAGTTTATTAGAGCAGTTAAAAGATGGCGGTATATTAGTGCTTCCTTTAAATAACAGCTTAATGAAATATAAAAAAGAGCAGGGCAGATTAACAGAAGAAAAAGGCAGGGACTGCTCATTTGTGGATTTTGTAGGCAGTTAGCAGTAACTGACTTTACTATATTTATATTTAAAGTATATGTATGCAGCAGTAATTATAATAGAATATTAATAGTTTTATACAAAATTTTTTATAGTGCCTATAAATTAATACTGTTCATATAATATAGTAATTTATCTCATAACCATTGTGATGTGATGCCCCATTTTTTTGGATAAGTTCAATCTAGACTGTTAAAACTACAGCAAATATAAGCAGGTATGGAAGTTTTTTAAATACCCTTAACCTGTTAAACTATATGTATTATTCAGCCTGCGGAATAAATAAATATTTGCCAATTATAAGATTATTGTTGTTATCAAATTTTATTATCATATTTTCTTTTAAGCTGTTAAGATATTTAGTTTCATTATCCATATCTTCTTCACTGCCCATCATCATAGTTGAGCCCATATTTCCAAAAGTTATACTGCCGTCTTTTATTGTATATGAGCCAGTGTATCTGTTTACTCCACTGGAGCCAAATACAGAACCATTATCAAAACCTATAGTTATTTTTGGATTAGCTGCAAGTTTATACTCTTGCTTATTAAGCAGTTCTTCCATATTATCTGCCTTGCATCCTAGTATAAAAAAAGATAATAACACTGCTGATAATATTATTTTTTTCATTTTATAACCACAAAAAAACCTGCTGATACCAGCAGGCTTATATATATTATGCTTCTTGAGTTCCTTTTGGGCGGACAGTTAAAACTGGACATGGAGCTTTACGAACAACAAGTTCAGCAGTAGAGCCAAATAATACATGCTCTAAACCAGTTCTGCCATGAGTTCCAATAATAATCATATCAAAGCTGCCATTTTCTGCCTCTTTGATAATTTCACTATATGGGTTACCTCTTAATATTTTTGTTGTAAACTCAACACCTTTTAATTCTGGTGCATTAGCAACAAATTCATCAAACTGTTTTCTTGCACCATCTTCAAAATCTGGTGATAAGTTCTGCATAGGCATACCCATTTGTGGTATGTAAAATGCAACAATATTACCTTCATCAAAAAGTATATGCACTATTTCAAGCTCTGCACTTAAGATTTTTTTCATCTCTACAGCATAAGCTAAAGCATAGTGTGATGCCTCTGAAAAATCTGTAGGAAAAAGTATTCTTTTTACAGGATTCATATTAACCTCCTTATAATTTGCTAACTTATTACTGCACATTCTATCAGTTTTTTAACTTCACCTTTTTTATAATCTTTAGGCAAAATCTCTAAAAAACCAAATTCGTAAGTAAGTAATATATCATCAGCAGTAATATGTGATGATAAAAGCACAACAGGCATATTTGTATGAATAAAGCCTATATTATTAAGCATATCCACCATAAATATTTCTTTCATACTTAAATCTGCAACTACTGCATAATAATCGCTGTTATTTAATACTTCAATAGACAAAAGCGGGTTGGTAATCCTTTGCAGCACATATTTAGCAGCATCAAACTCAAAATGCAGTTTTGCAAACACATCATCATCATTAGTAATAACAAGTATTTTTTTTACTTTCATTACTGCAACCCCCCTTTCATAAGTTTCTGGAGATTATTTTCTAACTGCTCCATAAGTATATTATAAGGCATATTTAAAAATTCTGCAACATATTCGCCAGTATAAGATACATTTGCTGGCATATTTTTCTTTCCGCGAACAGGAACAGGAGCTAAATATGGGCTGTCTGTTTCTATTAAAAGTTTGTCCACTGGTGTATTTATTAAAGCCTGCCTTAAATTCTCTGCACTTTTAAAGGTAACATTTCCAGCATAGCTTATATAAAAATTTTTATCTTTTATCCAGTCAAGCACACTTATGCTGCCATCAAAACAGTGAAATATACCTTTTAAGCTGCTGTGTTTTTCTAATGCTTTATCTAATATTTTAACTGTTTTTTCTACTGCATTTCTGCTGTGTATTACAAGAGGCTTATCAAGACTTCCTGCAATATCTGCCATATCTTCAAATAAAATATTCTGATATTTTTCATCTGGGTTTTCTTCATAATAAAAATCAAGCCCAGTTTCACCTACTGCTACAACTTTTTTATTAGAAGCAAGCTTATAAAACTGCTCGTAATATTTTTCTCTTGTATATTTATCTGCATATTCTGGATGCATTCCAACTGCAGCATATATATTATTATACTGTTCTGCTGTTTTTAATGCTTTTATGCTGTCATCATAATCTATGCCGATAGTTATTATTCGCTTTACATTTTTATCATAAGCCATACTTATAAAGTCATCAACATTTCTGCCATACTCATCATCATGTATATGAGCATGAGTATCTGTCCAAAAATTAACTTTCATACTATTTTATTCTTGTTCCTGCTGGCACTGCATCTGGAAGTATCATTATACTGTGACGCTTTCCATCAAATGCTGCCAGCACCATACCCTGCGATTCTATACCCATTAATTTTGCAGGTTTTAAATTTGCAACTACTGCAATAGTTTTGCCCTTTAAATCTTCAGGATTATAGCTTTTTGCGATACCTGCAACTATTGTTCTGCCACCGTCACCAACATCTACTTTTAATTTAAGCAGCTTTTCACTTTTTTTCACATTTTCTGCATCTATTATTTTACCTGCTTTTAATTCCACCTGTTCAAAAACACTAAAATCTATTAATGCTTGTTCTTCTTTCTTTTCTTCTTTTGCAGGTGATGTAGAAATGGCTATTTTTTCAAGCATTTCTTTTTCATCTATCCTTGGGAAAATATTTTTGCTTATCTCAAGTTTTACACCGCTTTTTAAAATACATACACCAGCAAGTGCCTTTTCATCTGATAAATTGATATTATCATCTGCTCCAATCTGCCTGCGTATTTCAAAAGCAGTATCAGGCATAAATGGATATACTAAGTGAGAAACAGCTCTTAAGCCATCAAGGACTGTATATAAAACAGATCCTAGTCTGCCTTTATTTGTTTCATCTTTTGCTAAAACCCAAGGTTTTGCATCATCAATATACCTATTCATTGCACCAATACTTTCCCATATAGAAAGCAGTGCCTTATTATAAGCCATTTTATTTAAGTGCATATCTGCTTCATGAGCTGACTTTAATATTGCATTATGCACATTTTCGTCAAGCACATTTTTATCAGTATAGGCAGGAATTACACCATCAAAATATTTTTTTACCATACCAGTTGTTCTTGAAACAAGATTGCCTAAATCATTTGCTAAATCACCATTTATTCTATGAATAAGTGCTTTAAATGAAAAATCACCATCAAGACCAAATGGCACTTCTCTCATTAAAAAATATCTAAAAGCATCTATGCCAAAAGTTTCTACAAGCCATACAGGGTCTATCGCATTACCCATAGATTTAGACATTTTCTGTCCGTCCACAGTCCACCAGCCGTGAGCAAATACTGATTTTGGAAGTTCTATTCCTGCACTCATCAGCATTGTTGGCCAATATACTGTATGAAATCTTAAAATATCTTTACCTACTAAATGAAAATCTGCCGGCCAGTATTTTTTCTTATCGCTTTCTTCATCAAAATATCCTAATGCTGATAAATAGTTAGTAAGAGCATCTACCCATACATATATAACATGTTTAGAGTTTTCTTCCATAGGGATACCCCATGAAAAATTAATACGGCTGATAGATAAATCTCTAAGACCTTCTTTAATAAAAGATATGATTTCATTACGCCTTGATTCTGGACGGATAAAATCTGGATTATTATAGATATGTTCTAATATTGCATTCTGATATTTACTCATTTTAAAGAAATAAGAAGATTCTTTTAATTTAGCAGTTTCTCTGCCGCAGTCTGGGCAAAGGTTTCCTTCCATAAGCTGCGTTTCTGTCCAGTATGCTTCACATGGAGTGCAATACCAGCCTTCATATTCTCCAAGATATATATCGCCTTTTTCCTGCATTTTTTTTATTATTGCAAGCACTGATTTTTTATGCCTAACTTGCGTAGTGCGTATAAAATCATCATTAGATATATTTAATATTTTCCAAAGTTCTCTAAACCTTGAATTATTTTTATCAGCAAGCTGGATAGGCTTTATATTTTGTTTTTCAGCAGACTGCTCCATTTTCTGCCCATGTTCATCTGTGCCAGTTAAGAAAAATACATCGTAACCACACATGCGTTTGTAACGGCTTATAATATCAGCTGCAATAGTTGTATATGCATGACCAATATGTGGTTTATCATTTACATAGTATATAGGTGTTGTTATATAGAATGTTTTCTTCTGGCTCATAATTACCTCAAATCCTTAAATGACTGCTGTTTATTATTGTATTTATTACCGTATTTATTATACCTGTTATTTTTATTGTATTTATCATTTTCTTTACTGTCTGATATTTTTATAACATTTTCAGTATCTTCTTCTAAAAGACCCTCAAGAGTATCATTTAATTCAATATATTCTATATCATCACATTCACACCCTTCACAGTCATACTGTTCTTTTTCAAATATGAGACAGCACATTAACCTGCCGCATACACCAGATATTTTATTAGGGTTCATAATAAGGTTTTGGTTTTTAGCCATTTTAATAGATATATTATCAAAACGGCGTAAAAAGTTAGTGCAGCAAAGCTCTCTGCCGCAAAGACCAAAACCGCCAACCATTTTAGTTGCATCACGGACGCCTATCTGACGCATTTCTATGCGAGTTCTAAAAACTCTTGCTAAATCTCTTACAAGCTGTCTAAAATCTACCCTGCCTTCTGATGTGAAATAAAAAGTAATCTTACTTCTATCAAGACAGTATTCTGCTGATAAAAGTTTCATATCAAGACCAGCATCAGCAGCTAATTTTTTACACACTTCAAAAGCCTTTGGTTCATCTTTAATATTCTGCTCTCTTGCTTTTAAATCATCAGCATTAGCAATACGCAGTATGCTTTTCATTACCTGTTCGTCAGGCACACTAATCATTCTAGGAGCAGCACATACTTGTGCCATATCCTCCCCCTTGTCTGATTCTACAACTACAAAATCGCCATATTTTATATCAAAACCTTCGCATAAAAAATCATATATCTTGCCTGCCCGTTTAAATATGACCCCTGCTGCATTATATTCTTTCACTAAATACCTCATTTGTTTTACTGATAAAATCATGTTTTGCTAAATCTATATTAATATTATAATTTAATCTTTTTAAAATTTCCAGTATATACTCACCATAAGCACAGTATGAGTATATCCCTGTTGTTTTATATTTTGCAAGTGCTGCTGAATATATAAACTCCATAACAGCTTTTATTATCTGAATATCATTACAGTTAAGCATAAAATCTGCAAACTTTTTAAAATTTCTATTTTCTATTTCATCAATCAATAAGCTTATTTTTAAATCATCTATCATTAATGCCCGCTCAACTGAACCGCCAGAAGCTTTGATAATACCTGCCATATTATCCATATCAGGTCTTATATTTGATAATACATTGTGCATATCAAGTTCACTTAAAGGGGCAAAATCCACCACAGAACATCTAGAACGGATAGTAGGCATAATCATTTCATATTTTGATGTAATAAGCAAAAACAAACAGTATTCGCCAGGTTCTTCAAGTGTTTTTAAAAAAGCATTGCCTGCCACTATCTGAGCCGAATTGGAAAGTTTTTCTGCCTCATCAAGAATAAAAACTTTCCATTTAGAAACTAATCCTGTCATACCTGCACTTTCTGATATTTGACGAATATTTTCTACTTTTAATTCATTTCCGCCATATATATATAAATCAGGATATGTACCTGCTTTCACCTGATTGCAGCTGCTGCATTTACACTCTGTAAAGTAGCTGCCGTTTTTACAAAAAAGGTTTCTAGCAAGCTCACAGGCAAACATACGCTTTCCAATACCAGAAATACCAGAAAGTATATAACTGTGGCTCAGTCTGCCGCTTGTTATTACTCTTTTAAAAAAATCCTGCTGTTTAAGATGACCTGCTATCTTACTGCACAATCAGATTTATCTCCCTGTAATTTTTTTATAGTATGCTCAATTGCTGGCATAATAAATGATAAATTTTCAACAGCACCTTTTGGGCTTCCAGGAAGGTTTATTATAAGAGAATTTTTTCTTGTGCCACATACAGCTCTTGAAACTATAGAATTAACTGTAATTTTAAAGCTTTCTGCACGCATCACTTCTTCAAAGCCTGACAGTCTTTTTTCTATTACTTCTATTGTAACATCTGGTGCAATATCTCTTGGAGAAATACCTGTTGAACCATTAGTTATGATTAAATCAAGCATTTGAATATCTGCAAAATCTTTTAAAGTAATATTAAATTTATCTTTATCATCTGCAATAATTTCTTTACGGATAAAAGAAGTTTTTAAATTTTCACTGACATATTTTTCAATAGCAGGACCTGTTAAATCTTCATATTCACCTTTGCTTGCTCTGTCAGAAAGAGTTATTATTCCCACAGAATAACCATCTTTACCAAGACTTTTTATTTCATCACCAACTTTTAATTCACCATTTCCTAAAACAACACCAAATATACCTTCTTTTGGCATAACACATTCGCCTGCATGATAATATACTGCACATTTATGGTGGCATACTTTACCTATTTGAGAAATAATTAATTCAATGCTGCCTATTTGAAGTTTTGTCCCAACTGGCAGAGAAAGTAAATCAATACCTTCAGTAGTAATATTTTCAGCAAAATCACCGCTTTTAACTTTTAAGCCTTTATCCTGCATTTTTTTAACGCTTTCAAGGGCAAGTAAACTTACCTGTCTGTGCCATTTGCCTGCATGAGCATCTCCTCTGATGCCAAAATTATTTTCAAAAAAAGCAGAAGGAACATTTTCTTTAATGACCCCTTTTCTATCGCTTACAGATACAGCATGTATTTTACCCATCATATTCTCCTGATTTGTTTTACAATTTTATATCATATCAATAAATCTAAATTTATGCAACAAGATAAATATTTATTTTTTAAATGTATCAGAGCTTAAAAGCTGGCTGGAAAAATACAAAATTTCAAAGTATCAGAAGCAGAGAATATG
>CAMWVK010000044.1 GCA_947177675.1 uncultured Mucispirillum sp. | reverse complement strand
ATTTTTTGCCATACTGTATGAAACTGTTCGCTCGTACACGCCGTGCTCACAGTTAGTTAGTTATATATTTATATAAAAAATAGCGGACAACAATATAATGGCAAAAACAGTATTTTTTGCCATACTGTATGAAACTGTTCGCTCGTACACGCCGTGCTCACAGTTAATTAGTTATATATTTATATAAAAAATAGCGGACAACAATATAATGGCAAAAAAAAATATTTTTTACCATGCTGTATGAAACTGTTCGCTCGTACATGCCGTGCTCACAGTTAGTTAGTTATATATTTATATAAAAAAATAGCGGACATCCTGTCCGCTTGACACGAGAGCTCCATCTCCCAGGCGAGATTGTTTCTCTACCCACTTTTTTATTAGCAAACAATATGCCAAAATATACTTTTTAAAAGTATTTAAAAAATGCTTGACATTCCCCCCCCCATGATATAATCACCTATATTTTTTTCAGGAGGTTATGTTTATGAAAAAACTTATTGTCATATCGGGAATTGCTATTTTAACTTTTGGTTGTGCGGCAGCTGGTATGAATGGGTGGTTATATACTGGTGTAACAGAACCAGTTAATGCCACAAATACTGCTCAAGGAACTAAAAAAGGAGAAGCATCTTGTCTTAATGTTCTTGGAATTGTAGCCGCTGGTAACTGTTCCATAGATGAAGCTGCTAGAAATGGTGGTATTAAAGTCATTAAAACAGTTGATAAGAAAAGAAGCTCTGTTTTAGGTTTATATGTTAAAGAAACCACTATTGTAACAGGAGAGTAAAAATATTCTGAACTTATCAGAAACTTTGGATAAGTTCAGATATTTATATAAATGGACTTACCCAAAAATTTTTGGTAAGTCCATAGATACTTCGCCTGCAAGGCTCAGTATGACATATTTTTTTGATTTATTAGCTGGTTATTCCATCAAAAATGAAAAATTTATGTGATAAAATGAAGCAGCTAAAACAACAGCAAAAGTTATGATTGCAGCAAGGTTTTAAGATTTTTGGTTTAGACAAGGCGGATAGAAAATTTTACAACAGGAGTTTATCTTTTTTAACATATAAAAAAAATACATCCTTGTATTTTTTTATTATCGTATTTTCGGAAAAATTCCTCAATACTCGCTAAAGAATATACATCCTGTATATTTCATAGTAAATGACTGAGTAAAATTTTTTAACAACGAAGTATAAACCAAAAAGATAAAACCGTAAATTACATGGTTAGACGGATAAGCATTATCCCTGCCACAATTACAATACTTCCTATTATTCTTTGCTTACCGTATGACTCTTTTAGGAAAAATATACCCATTAACACTCCAAATAATGAACTTAACTGCCTTAATGCTGATGCGTAAGATATTTGCACATCTATAAGACCTAGTCTGTATGTAACAGTTGATGCAGCCATTGCAAAACCGCCAAGGATAACTAATTTCCACTGGATAGGAACATTGACTTTTCTATGAAGTGTTACTGATTTTCTATGGCTTATTATTGTAAACATAACAGAATAAAATGACATAAAATCAGCCATAAGCATAATGTATAAATGAGTATTAACTGATTCTACCCCCATTTTATCTGCCATAGCACCAAATGAATATAAAAAGGCTGCAAGTAATGCTAGTAATATGCCATATAAGCCTGATTTATTGCCTTTGCCTTTTGTTATATTCATTATATAACAGCCAGAAAGCACTAATATTATGCCAAGAATACCTAACGGTGTAACTCTTTCATCTAATATAAAATATGCCCAAATCATTATAAAAAAAGGTGATGAAGTAGTGATAGGATATACCATTGATACATCAGCATATTTATAACTTACTGCTGTAAAGTGCTGATAAAGAGCAAAAAAGAATGATGAAAGCAGTGCATATATAAAAGTAGGTTTATGAAAGTAAAAAGCTTCTGGGAAGAAAAAAACTGTGTAACTTGTGATAAAGACTGCTGTAGCTGCCTGAATATGCACATTATAAGCCACTTTATCATCTGATGTTTTAACTAACAAATTCCATACTGCATGAAATACTGCGCTTACAACTATCAATGCAAATGCATAAGACATACATACATTTCCTTTATTTATAGTTGTTTACAGCATTAACCATTTATACACAAATATTTAATGCTGCAAAAACTAGAAACATATTTTTTGACAGTATATAACTATATACCATTTTCAAATTATAATCAATCAAAACTGTCCAATACTTCCCGCATTTTTGGGCTGATATAAATATCCCGTAAATCCATTTTTTTAATATTTTCAGCAATCACTGCTATTTTATAATCATCAGCAGCTTTTCTATCAATAATAATAAGCGGATTTCCTTGAAAAGTGCACATTCCGCCTCTTGCCTCTGTTTTTTCATATCTGACTTTAATACCTGCTTTTCCAGCCAGTTCTTCAAGCTCTAAAAGCATGCCTTTTTTAGTATTTTTTGCCATATTATTTGTTATATAATGGAGACATTTTTCTTAATTTTTCTACACTGTCTTTTAAAACTTCTACAGCTCTATCTACTTCTTCCATAGTATTAAACCTGCCAAAGCTGAAACGAAGTGCACCATGGATATCTACATCATCAACTTTGATTGCAGATAATACATGTGATGGGTTAGTAGATGCAGATGTACATGCACTTCCTGCACTGCAGCATACTTCTCTTGCATATACCATTAATGCTTCACCTTCAATATATCTAAAAACGACATCGCTTATAGATGGCACTCTAAACTTATGATGACCATTTACATAAGTATCTGGAATATCTTTTAAAACTTTCTTTTCAAAAGCATCTCTCAATTTTTTTATATGCAGTATTTCTTTATCCTGCCTCTCTATAATAATATCACATGCTTTACCAAGACCAACAATATAAGGAATATTTTCTGTCCCTGCACGGAGTCCGCCTTCCTGCTGACCGCCATGGATAATAGGCTTTAATTTTTCTCTTAATTCAATATCTACATAAAGAACACCTATTCCTTTTGGGGCATATATTTTATGACCTGAAAAGGTAAGTAAATCTACACCTAACTCATTAATATCTATATGAATCTTACCTACAGCCTGCACTGCATCTGTATGGAATATTATACCTTTGCTGTTTGCAAGTGCTGCCATTTCTTTGACAGGCTCTATAGTGCCTATCTCATTATTTGCGAGCATACAGCTTACAAGGATAGTATCATCTCTTAAAGCATTTTTATAATATTCCATATCTATTAAGCCATATTTATCAACTGGAAGATATGTTACTTCAAAGCCCTCATAATTTTCTAAAAATTTAAATGTTTCAAGCACTGCTTTATGCTCAATAGAAGAAGTGATTATATGTTTTCCTTTGTGTTTATGTGCTCTTGCTGCTGCTATTATAGCAAGGTTATCTGATTCTGAACCGCTGGCAGTAAATACAATTTCATCTGGTTCAGCATTTATTAATTTTGCCACTGATTTTCTAGCCTGTTCTTCATAAGGACGCACCTGCCTGCCTATTGAGTGAATACTTGATATATTACCATAGTATTCACTAAAAAAAGGTAACATTGCTTTTACAACTTCAGGGTCAACTCTGGTTGTTGCACTGTTGTCAAAATAAATAGCCATATTCTTCTCCCATAATCTGCCAAAATAATATATTAATACACACTAATATATTATATCTATTTCATACTGTAAAATAAGCCACAGACTGCTTCATCATATCAGCAATAGTTATTTTTTCTAAATAATCATCACATGCTTTTTCAAGCCCTGCCCACAGCCAGTTTACTGAACAAGATGAAAAATTACGGCAGTCACCTTCAGCACCACAGTCTTCAGTTTTAAGTGGCCCATCCATAGTGTTGACTATTTCTTTTAAATTTATCTGATTTGGATTTCTAGCAAGCATATATCCGCCGCCAACACCACGGGAACCTGTTATAATATTTACATGTTTTAATTTAGTAAAAATCTGCTCTAAATATTTTTTAGAAATATCTTCAAACTCTAATATTTTTAATATACTTACAGGGTGTTTATCTCCCCCCAGCATACAAAGAGCATATATAGCTCTAATAGCATATCTGCTTTTAGTTGTAATTTTCATAAGCTACCTGCTATTTCCTATCTTTTTTGATTGTTTGGATTTCTTTTTCCATTTCTACAATCCTGCTGGTAATGCAGTTAAAAGCATTAGCCACTGGGTCTGGAAGCTCTGTATGGTCAAACATATCCTGCCTTTTGCTGTCCCCAGTAATGCTGCCCGGCACACCTACAACAGTAGCATCATTTGGCACTTCGTGCAGCACAACAGAGTTTGCACCTATCCGCACCCTGTCACCTACTTTAAAAGGACCTAATACTTTAGCACCTGCACCAATAATAACATTATTGCCTATGGTTGGATGGCGTTTTTCTTTTTTTAAAGAAACACCACCCAGCGTTACCCCATGGTAAATAGTAACATCATCGCCTACTTCAGCAGTTTCACCAATTACTACACCCATACCATGGTCAATAAAAAAACGCCTGCCAATTTTAGCTGCAGGATGTATCTCCACACCTGTAAAAAAGCGGGCAAGCATAGCATTAAAACGAGCGATAAACTTTAGTTTATGAAGCCAAAGCCAGTGCGAAACTCTGTGCATAGTTAAAGCATGGAAACCAGAATAAAAAAGAAATACTTCTAATGAATTCCTTGCAGCAGGGTCTCTATCTAAAACTGTCTTAATATCTTCATATAATGTTCTAAAAACTGCCATAAAATATACCGATAAACTAGACTATTATTGTCTAAAAATAGGGTACAGTGTTAAACTATACCCTTATTTTGCACAATTAAATAATCTTAAAACTGCACTTGTTTTAAGTTATAAATATATAATAACCATTACTAAAGTAATAAGTCAATATATAAATTAATGGGCAAGCCCATTTTTGTAAAATTACTGCTGAAAAACTTGTTTAACATATAAAAAATACAAAGCTGCTTTTCTGTTTCTTCCCTATTTGGTCAGGAAAAAACTTCTTGCAAAAAACACTCGCCCCTGTATTTTTTATTATAATATTTTCGCCTCATTACAGCCAGCTTTTTTATTTCCTGCCTAATCGTTAGAAAAAGCTGTCCTTCTTTCAGTCGCACCTAAATACTTACTAAAAATATACTTCCTGTATATTGGTTAATCTTCTGGTGAGATAGCCTCAACTGGACATTCTTCAGCACAAGCACCGCAGTCAATGCAGATATCTGCATCTATCCATGCTTTGTCATTTTTTTCACTGATTGCACTAACTGGGCATACTTCCATGCAAGAAGTGCAAAAAGTACAAATATCTTGGTTTACAACATGAGCCATAGCAATCCTCCACTAAATAATATTTATGATATATGTATATGAATAGCTTAATTTGTCAAGTAAAAAGATAAGCAAAAACACATTTTCAATGGAATAATAATTTTGAAATAGATATTTACACATTTCCCGTACTACTTACTACTATCCCTGCCGTCATAAAGTTTGGTAAGTGATTTTTTGTTATTTTATTACTTATGTCCAAACTGTATATACACTCTCAATATTTTCTTCATTGCTGCTGCAACTCACTTTGTTCAAACAATCAGCCAGCAAATTCTGTTAAATTTTTTATAATTATTCATCCATGAATTTTTATAACCATGCACAGCCGAAGTAAATTCGTCTATGCTTACTAAAAAAATACATCCTGTATTTTTGCCAAAAAAATTACTCATATGCAATTAAGTCGCAAAGATAATAAAATAACTTGGGGTATCTGATAATATTTAAAATATATTTTTATGAAATAGAAAATGAAAAAATTTCTATTTTAATGCGGTTATTTTTTTTTAGATTCTTCGCCAAAGGCTCAGAATAGACATTGTATGGGGGGGGGAATAAGAATAAAAAAATGTGCAAATTAAGAAAACATCACATGCAGAATGCAAGAGTGTAAGAATGTATAAAAAACAAAGCCCCGCATTTAGCGGGGCAGGAAAGTTGATTAATTTTAATTAATAAGTTGGTGCATCCTTACCAAAATCTGTAGGATTAATTCCTGTAACTTTATTAAAAGGTGCGACAGAAATATCACTATATCCCATTTTCTCTGGTTGAGAACTTTCCTTACTCATAATAACATAAGTAATAGGATTAACTGTTTTATTTCCAGCTATTGGAATATTAATTCCTTTTCCAATTAAATGAGAATATAAAATAATTTCTTTTGATAAATTATTTTTATATTGTCTAACATCAAATGTAGAAGTTGCCCAAGTACCATTTGCAGTCAAATGTCTGCCAGTAATTCCTTGAACAGTGTTTTTACTGTTATTAGAATCACCACCACTTGTAGTTCTATATACAGAATATTGATATTGGTCATTAGGTGAATTCTTTGCCATAGATTCTGCAGTCATTAATATTTTTGTATGTATAACTGCTGAACCATCATCTTGGATTGTAATTGTAGCCTTACCTACAAATTTATCTTTATCAACAATAATATTTTTTACAAAACCACCACCATCACACTTAGTAGACTTAAATAATTCCTTATATAACTCACAGTCAGTTGTAACAGGCACTTCTGTTTGTCCTCCCATAAAACCATCTGCTTTACCTGGATTAGTTCCAAAGAATGTTATATTATAAGTTCCTTGAGCTGATGCAATAAAAGAATCATTGCTAGAAAAATCAACTAAGCCTAATACATCAACTTCATATTCTGCTGTTATTCTTTCATTACTATCATATTTAGGAATAACTGTTACTCGTATCTTAGCAATACCATTTTTTATCCCTGTTACTACACCTGTAGAGCTGTCTACTGATGCTAAATCTGGGTTTAAACTTTCATAAGTTATAGATGCACTTGAGTTTTGAACTGCATCTTTGTTATTAAATTCATTACTTCCTGTTTTAGTTTGCTCTACAGTGATTGTTTCATTTACAAAAGATATTCTAGCTATACCATCTACTGCATTTATTCTATATACAGCCTGCTGACCTTTATCTGTTGTAAAAGTAATAGTTTCTCCACCTTGAACATTAGTAACTTCTAATATACCAGAACCATTTGCAGTTGAAATATGACCAGAGCCACTTTGCATAGAATATGATACCATATTATCAGTTGTATTTGCTGGTGTTAAAGTAAAATTAACAGCAACATTTGTTCCTTTTTTATATACTTTATCAGCAGAAGTAGTAACTGTAATATTTGTTACTGGAATTTCTACTGTTGGTGCAGGATTTACTGTTACAGTAACTGTTTTTGTTAAACCTGCTGCTGTTACAGTAACTTTTGCATTACCTTCTTTAACAGCTGTTACTACACCATTTGAATCAACATTGATATAATTCTCACCAGAAGTAACTTTGTATGAAACACTTGTATAATCTGTTGCTATAGCTGGCTCAATAGCTGTTGTAATATTTGCAGAAACTGTAGAACCATCTTTTCTTAAAGTAAGTGTCATATTTGCTGGTATAACAGATATGCCTGTTACTGTTGCTTTTTCTATATTAAACTGATATAAATCTGTTTTAGTTTTATCTGATATAGATGTTGCTGTAATAGTTATAGTTTCTTCTACATAGCCTTTAATAGTTACATTACCTTGATTATCAACTGATATATAATTGGGATGGCTTGATGTCCATGTAACTGCTTTATTATCTGCATTATTTGGAAACACTACTGCTGTTAATTTAAAAGATGCTCCACCATGAACAACTGACACTGGCTGTCCACTGATAGTAACTCGTTCAACAGGAACTGTAACTGGCTCTTCTGGGTCTGTTGGGTCTGTTGGTGTTTCACCATCTAAACCTAAACCGCCATCTTGAACTAAATCTTTTGTTTTATCTAATTTTAATTTTAGATACTGACCATTTTTAATAATTAAATTATCAATTATTGGGCTGTAATTAGGGTTTTTAGCAGGGTCTAATGTGAAATATAAACCATACCTGCTGTTTTCAATTAATTCTGCACCTAGATTAGCAAATGTATCTGCAATAAACTTATTTAAATCACCACCAGCAGTTGCTAAACCTGATAAATCAATAATATACTTATCAAAAGTGATTTTTTTGCCTTCAAAATCAAGGGACATTAAAACTTCTGGGGCTGTCATACCACCTTCTGCAGTCATTAAATTTAAACCAACACGAAGTTCGCTTTTAGATACTGGAGCAGCAGCTGGCTCTTCATCAATACCATATAAAGTAACATTATAAACACCCAAAAGACTGAATGGGTCACCTGCTAAATCAATAGCTGTTACTTCTGATTTATCTGCAC
>CAMWVK010000043.1 GCA_947177675.1 uncultured Mucispirillum sp. | reverse complement strand
TAATTCTGTTATAAAATATACTAAAATCATTTCTGAAGAAACTGAGCGAATTAATAAATTAATAGGAAACCTGCTTTCTGTATCCAAAAAAAATGATATAATAAATGAAAAGCATTGTATAAATACATTAATTTATGAATCTGTGCAGTTAGTTCTTCCTAATTTTCGCAGGCATAATGTCCGCTATACGATTGAAAGCAGCAAAGATTATTTTGTAATATGTGACTGTAATAGATTTAAACAGATTATATTGAATATACTTCTTAATTCATTATCTGCTTTTGAGGGCAGAGATAACAATACGATAGAAATAACATTAACTGATGCAGCAGAAAATGGAATGTTATCTGTGAGTATTAAAGATAATGGCTGCGGAATACCAGATGATATTCTGCAAGATATATTTCAGCCTTTTTGGACTACAAAGTCAAACAGCACAGGTCTTGGACTTTTTATTGTAAAAAGTTTTATAGATTCTATGGGCTGGCAGCTGCAGGTATCCTCATCAAAAGATTTATGGACATGTTTTACAATAACCATACCATACATATAAAGGGAAATAAAATGTCATATAAAGTGTTAATAGCAGATGATGAGAAAAATATTGTGGATTTACTGCAAGAGATAGCCCTGCAGCTTGGGCTTGAAGTTGTAACCGCATTTGATGGCAGGCAGGCATTAGATGTATTTGAAGAGTATAAACCTGATTTTGTTCTGATGGATATTTCAATGCCTGTTATGGGTGGTATGCAGGCTATGGAGCTTATGAAGCAAATCAATGCAGACTGTCCTGTTATTTTAATTACAGCATTTGGCACAGTAGATATTGCGATAGAAGCTATACAAAACGGTGCTTTTGAATACATAGTAAAACCATCGTCTCTAAGTGAAATACGAGAAGTTATATATAAAGTTACATCATACCTTACAATTATAAAGGATAAGGCACTTCTTCCACAAAATACAACAAAACTGGTGGGAGTAAGTGCTTCCATGCAGAATATTTTTAAAACTGTGGCAAAAATTGCTAAAACAGATGCAACAGTATTAATAACAGGTGAAAGCGGTAATGGTAAACAGATTATTGCTGAAACAATACATAATTTAAGCAACAGACAAGGAAGATTTGTGCAAATTAACTGTGGTAGTATCCCAGAAAATTTAATGGAAAGTGAGTTATTTGGGTTTAATAAGGGTGCTTTTTCTGGAGCTGTTACTTCTAAGAAAGGAAGATTTGAACTTTCCCACAAAGGAACTTTATTTTTAGATGAAATAGGTGAACTTCCAAAAAGTATGCAGAGTAAACTTTTATATGCTATTCAGGAACGGGTTATCACCCCAATAGGAGCTCCTGACAGTATCCCTCTTGATTTGAGAATTATAGCTGCAACAAACAGAAATCTTGATGATATGGTAAATGAAGGATTATTTCGTTTAGATTTATATCACCGTTTAAAAGTTATACATATACATGTGCCGCCATTAAGGGAAAGAACGGATGATATAGAGCCATTAATCAATCATTTTATATCTATATTTGCGACAAAATATAATAGACCTGTCTATACTATTGATAAAAAAGCTTTACAGTTATGTAAAAATTATTCATGGCCTGGTAATATTAGAGAGCTTAAAAACCTTATAGAAAGGATGACATTGCTGGATAACAGCATTACTTATGAGAATATTTTTGCACAGTATATGCATAATAATTCACAGACTGATACAGATTGCTCACTTAATATAGTTATAGAACAGCTTTTAAAGGATAAAGACTTTGCATCCATTATAAAATATTTTGAGAAAAGTGTTATAGAATATACACTTTTAAAATATGGGGGCAATAGAAGCCACTGCTCCAAATATCTAGGTATATCAAGAAGAAATCTACTCTATAAAATGAAAGAGTATAATATAGAGTAATCATTATTTTGGTGTGCATTCCTTTGCACAATTTATTATTGTTATATAAAAAAATATCTTTATTTTCAAATAGTTATGCTGATAATTTTATGGCACAATTCTTGCATTTTAAAATATGACATTATTTTGATAACAGGAGGATAATATGTTCAAAAAATTTACGCAAGGGTGTGTTGCTCTCGTGCGTGGGTATTTACCAGACCCATTCTTATTTGCGGTAATACTTACTTTTATAGTATTTGTCATTGCTATGCCTATTACAGGTCAAGGTCCTATTGATATGGTTACCCATTGGGGTAAAGGTGCATGGAACCTGCTTGGTTTCTCTATGCAAATGGCATTGGTTCTTGTTTTAGGTCAGGCTCTTGCAATTGCTCCACCTTTTGAAAAAGGTCTGGGGGCACTGGCATCAATTGCAAAAACTCCTACACAGGCTATTATTTTAGTGACAGTAATTTCTATTGTTGCTAACTGGCTTAACTGGGGTTTTGGTTTAATTATTGGTGCAATATTTGCAAAAGAACTGGCAAAAAAAGTAAAAGATGTTGACTATCCATTGTTAATTGCTGCTGCTTATTCTGGTTTTGTTATATGGCATGCAGGTCTTTCTGGTTCAGTTCCATTAACTGTTGCAAGTGGTGCAAAAGTTGGGGAATTAGTTATTGAAAAAGTGCCTGTTACTGAAACAATTTTAGCTCCTTATAACTTAATTATGATTGGTATTATTTTAATATGTCTTCCATTAATTATGGCAAAAATGATGCCGTCAAAAGATAAAGTTATCACAGTTGACCCATCTGTTTTCCTTGATGAAAAACAATTAAAAGAGGAAGAAGCAGAAGAAGAAAAACATCAAGCAAAAACTCCAGCAGAAAAACTTGAACACAGCATTATCGTTACTGTTATTCTTTCAATGTTAGGTATCACTTGGATAATTACATATTTTTATAATGGTGGTGGTCTTGATTTAAACATTGTTAATATGATATTCCTTTTTGCAGGTATTATTATGCACAAAAGACCTATTAACTATGTTCATGCAATAACACATTCAGCAAAAAGTTCAGCTGGTATTATATTACAGTTCCCATTTTATGCAGGTATTATGGGTATGATGGTTGCAAAAGGACCTGAGGGTGTATCTTGTGCAGGAGCTATGAGTGACTTTTTCGTATCTATCTCTACTGAAAGCACATTTCCTATTTTTACATTTTTATCTGCTGGTCTTGTAAACTTATTTGTTCCATCAGGTGGCGGACAATGGGCAGTGCAGGCTCCTATTATGATGCCCGCTGGTGAAAGTTTAGGTGTTTCTAATGCAATAACAGCTATGGCTATTGCATGGGGTGATGCTTGGACAAATATGATACAGCCATTTTGGGCTTTACCAGCATTAGGAATTGCGGGACTTGGTGCAAGAGATATTATGGGTTATTGTGTAGTTACACTTATATTTGTTGCAATAGTTGTCTGTGGTGGATTTTTCTTTTTAGCTTAAATATTGTATGAGGTGATAATATGAAAGAAGTATATTTAGTTGCGGCATGCCGCACTCCAATAGGAAATTTTAATGGTGGTTTTGCTCCTTTAAGAGCTCATGAATTAGGCTCCATAGCAATCAAGGAAGCAATAAATAGAGCTGGTATAAAACCAGAACAAGTAGATGAAGTAATATTTGGTAATGTTTTGCAGGCTGGAGAAAAGCAGGGTCCAGCAAGACAGGCTTCTGTAAATGCAGGTATTCCTGTTGAAACACCTGCATATTCTATTAATATATTATGCGGTTCCGGTTTGAAATCTGTTATTTTAGCTGCTCAAAGCATAATGGTTGGAGAAAGTGATATTATTGTGGCAGGTGGTATGGAAAGTATGACTAATGCACCTTACAGCCTTGATAAAGCAAGAAGCGGTTATCGCATGGGACACGGCACATTAAATGATACTATGATAAGTGACGGATTAACTGATGGTTTTCATGATTATCACATGGGTATCACTGCCGAAAATTTAGCAGAAAAATATGGTCTTTCTATGGAAGAACAAAATCAATTTGCTCTTGCAAGCCAGCATAAAGCTCAAAAAGCTATTGAAGAAGGAAAATTTGCTGATGAAATAGTTCCTGTAACTATTAAAACAAGAAAAGGCGATGTTATAATAGACAAAGATGAGTTTCCAAGAAAAGATGCTACTATTGAAGCTCTTGCTAAATTAAAACCAGCATTTAAAAAAGATGGAACAGTAACAGCAGGTAATGCTTCTGGTATTAATGATGGAGCAGCTGCTATTGTATTAGCAAGTGGAGAGGCTGTAAAAAAATATGGCTTAAAACCTATTGCAAAATATGTTTCATCAGGTACAGCTGGTGTTGACCCTGCTATTATGGGAATAGGACCTGTTCCAGCAGTTAAAAAAGCACTGGAAAAAGGCGGATTACAACTTTCAGATATTGGTCTTATAGAAGCAAATGAAGCTTTTGCAGCTCAGTCTTTAAGTGTAGATAGAGAGTTAAAATTTAACCATGATATATTAAATGTGAATGGTGGAGCAATAGCTTTGGGACACCCTATTGGTGCAAGCGGTGCTAGAATATTAACAACTCTGCTTTATGAAATGAAAAGAAGAAACACAGATAAAGGACTTGCTACTTTATGCGTAGGCGGTGGAATGGGTGTTGCTCTTATTGTAGAGTTAGTGAAATAATTAAGAGGTATTCGTTATGAAAAGTAAAATAATTTCAATAGAAGAAGCTGCAAATATGCTTAAAAGTGGTATGACTGTAATGGCTGGCGGCTTTCTTGGTGTTGGTGGTCCTAATAAGATTATGGATGTTATTGCAGAAAAAGATATAAAAGACTTAACTCTTATAGCAAACGACACAGCTTTTGTAGATACAGGCATAGGCAAACTTGTTGTTAATAAAATGCTTAAAAAGGTAATAGCATCTCATATTGGAACAAATAGAGAAACAGGAAATCAAATGAATGCAGGAGAGCTTGAAGTGGAGCTTTCCCCTCAGGGAACTTTGGCAGAGCGTGTAAGAGCAGGTGGATATGGACTTGGAGGTATTTTAACACCAACAGGAATAGATACCGTAGTTGAAGATGGCAAACAGATTATTGAATCAGATGGCAAAAAATATATTCTTGAAAAACCTTTAAAAGCAGAGATAGCATATCTTAAAGGTGCAAAAGCTGATAAAGATGGAAATGTATTTTGTGCTAAATCAACTAAAAATTTCAATGCTCTTATGGCATTTGCAGCTGATATTGTTGTAGTGGAAGTGGAAGAAATAATAGAAAGCGGCAATTTAGACCCTGAAATAATAACAATACCTTGTGTATTGGTAGATTATTTAGTTAAAGCATAGGAAGTGTAATTATGGATGCAAAAACGATTATAGCAAAAAGAGTAGCAAAAGAAATAAAGGATGGCGATTTCATAAATTTAGGTATAGGCATTCCTACAATGGTGGTTAATCACATTCCATCTGATATAAAAGTTATTCTCCATTCGGAAAATGGGTTTATAGGACTGGGGCCTACTCCTGAACCTGATAAAGCTGATAAAGACATAAGTAATGCAGGTGGTCAGCCAGCTTCTATTGTTCCGGGTGGAATGTTTTTTGACAGTGCATTTTCATTTGGTCTTGTAAGAGGCGGTCATCTTGATGCTACTGTATTGGGAGCTTTACAGGTTGACAGCGAAGGCAATCTTGCAAACTGGAATATTCCGGGTAAAATGGTTCCTGGTATGGGCGGTGCAATGGATTTGGTTGTAGGTGCTAAAAAAGTTATTCTTGCAATGGAACATACAGCAAAAGGCAATCCTAAAATACTGCCTAAATGCTCACTGCCTTTAACAGCTTCTGAATGTGTAGATATGATTGTAACAGAAATGGCTGTTTTTAAAATAGAAAATAAAAAAATGACACTTATTGAACATGCAGAAGATGTAACAATAGAGGATATAAAAGCTGTTACTCCAGCAGAATATGCTGTGTCTCCTGATTTAAAAGTAATGGAGCTTTAATTATATGGATATTTTACAAGATTTTAAGCTTAAAGCTAAAAGCAGAGTAAAACATATAGTTTTGCCTGAAGGTTATGATGATAGGACACTTCAAGCAGCAGTTAAAATATGTGAGGAGGGCATTGCCCGCCTCACTGTTTTAGGCAGTGAAGATGAAATTAAAAAAGCACTTATAAATTATGGTATGAAAGCAGAATATATTGACAGTGAAAATTTGACTGTTATTAACCCGCTGAAATCCCCTTATCTGCAAGAGTGGATAGATTTATACTATCAGTCTCGCAAGGCAAAAGGTCTTACTATGGAAGAAGCAGAATCTTCTATGAAAAACAATTTGTTTTTTGGTGCAATGCTTGTAAAACAAAAAATATGTGACGGGCTTGTTGCAGGAGCAGCAAACACTACAAGCGATGTGCTTCGTTCAGCACTTCGGATAATAGGTGTAAAAAAAGGGCTTAATACTGTTTCTTCATATTTTATTATGGTTACCAAAAACGAGACATTAGGAAAGTCTGGTATTCTTTTATTTGCAGATAGTGCAGTAAACCCGAATCCTGATGCACCTATGCTTGCAGATATTGCAGAAAGCACTGCCGAAAGCTGTAAAAAAATGCTGGGAGTAGATGCTGTAGTTGCTATGCTTTCATTTTCTACAAAAGGAAGTGCAAAAACTGCTGAAACGGAAAAAGTGGCACAAGCTGTTGAAATATTGAAAGAAAGAAACCCTAATATTGCAGTAGATGGTGAAATGCAGCTTGATGCAGCACTTATAGAAGAAGTTGGCAGGCGAAAAGCACCAGAAAGTAAAGTTGCAGGCAGAGCAAATGTTTTAATATTTCCTAATCTTGATGCAGGAAATATCGGATATAAATTAGTAGAACGAATTGCTGATGCAACAGCAATAGGTCCTATAATACAGGGGCTTAACAGTCCAGTAAACGATTTATCTCGTGGCTGTTCCGTTCAAGATATAGTAAATGTAACAGCAATAACAGCAGTGCAGGTGGAATAATGTTAATATTAACTTTAAACTGTGGTAGCTCATCTCTTAAATGTCAATTATATGATGAAGATACTGATAAAATTGTTGCAAAAGCAACAGCTGAAAGAATAGGGCTTGATGGTGCTGTTATCAGTGTAAAAAGTGACAGCGGTGAGGTAACACTGAAAGACAAAACAGTTGCTGACCATAAAGAAGCCATTGAAAATATTTTACAGTGTTTTAAAGAAACAGGTGTATTAAAAAATATAGAAGAAATAGAAGCAGCAGGTCACAGGATAGTGCATGGCGGAGATTTATTTCAAAAAAGCACACTTATTGACGAAGATGTGATAAAACGAATAGAATCCATTTCACACCTTGCACCGCTGCATAATCCGTCAAATGTTTTAGGTATAAGAGTATTGGAGAACATACTTCCCAAAATACCTCATGTAGCTGTATTTGATACTGCATTTCATTCTACTATTCCAGAAAAAGCACATAGATATGCAATTCCTGGTGAATGGTATGATAAATATAAAGTAAGGCGTTATGGTTTTCATGGATCAAGCCATCTTTATGTATCCAAAAGGACGGCTAAAATACTCGGCAAGCCTGCAATGCAGTGCAATATGATTATCCTTCATGTAGGTAATGGTGCAAGCATAACTGCTGTGGAAAACGGGCTTTCCGTAGATACTTCTATGGGTATGACTCCTCTTGAAGGGGTAATTATGGGAACAAGAAGCGGTAATATTGACGCTTCAATTCCAGCATTTATTACTAAAATGACAGGTCAGAGCATTGAAGAAGTAAATGAGGCTTTATATAAACAGTCAGGTCTGCTTGGATTAACTGGTAAATATTCAGATAGAAGAGATATAGAAGCAAATGCGGAAACAGATGAGCTTTGTAAACTTGCCATTGAAATGGAATGTTATAACCTTAAAAAATATATAGGCTCTTATATGGCAGTTTTAAACAGAGTGGATGCAATAGCTTTCACAGGCGGAGTAGGTGAAAATTCTGCTATCATTAGAGAAAAAACACTTGAAAATCTTGAATATCTGGGTGTTGAATTAGATAAAGAAAAAAATAACAGCTTAAAACGAGGAAGTGAAGCAGAAATATCTACCAGCTCATCAAAAATAAAAGTATTCGTTATTCCTACGGATGAAGAAATAGTTCTTACAGAAGATGTTATAGCAGTTTTAAAAGGCGAATACCAAGACCATTCTTCTCATCCGTATTCATTTTTATAGCAGTATATATTTTCAACCCATATTTTTATATGGGTTGAAATGCTGCATATTATGCAAATGTTTGAGCAAAGCAAATAATCTACTTATCTGAAATTTTAAAATAATCTGCTTTCCCCCCCCCATTTTTTTTGAAAAGAATGTTTATAACTATAT
>CAMWVK010000042.1 GCA_947177675.1 uncultured Mucispirillum sp. | reverse complement strand
CCATTAAATATTATATTTCCTTTTGTTTCCACAGTAAATCTATGGGGAATTTGTGTAATAAATCTTTCAATAACACTTTCTACTTCCATACCTAATACAGAATATTCAGCTCCACACATACCTGCATCAGTTAAATAAAGTGTATTAGTATCTATCATTTTTAAATCATTAGTCTGCACATGAGTATGTGTGCCGCATATAACATTTGCTCTGCCTTTTGCAAAATATCCAAATGCCTGTTTTTCACTTGTTGCTTCACCATGAAAATCTACTAAAACAAAAGCATCATCTGGTATTTTTTTATATATATTATTAAATGCTTCAAATGGACAGCTGCTTGTATTTAAAAATACTCTGCCAATAAGGTTTATTACACATATTTTTTTATTTAAAACATCAAAAATTTTATAACCTGCTCCTGGCAGTTTATCTGATAAATTAGCAGGTCTAACAAACAAATCCCAATTATCTATAAGTGATACAGCTTCTTTTTTATCCCATGTATGATTGCCTGCCGTCATAGCATTTATACCAATAGCTTTTAATTCATGATACACTTTATCCGTTATGCCAAAACCTGCAGCAGAATTTTCCACATTACCAATTATAAAATCATACTGATTATGACATAAATGATGCTTAACAGCCCTTCTGCCGCTTCTGCCTACTATATCACCAATAAAAAGCAGTCTCATATATTTTATTCCTCAGGTATTAAACCGTGATTATAAAACTGACGCTCTAATATTCTGTCATACTGGCTCCAGCCTCCTTCGTCCACATTTTCTCTTTCAAATGCCATATTAAATGAGTTTATTCTTGCATCTATATTATCAACATAATGCAGAATAAAAGCTTCCTTTGTTTTTGGTCTTTTTGGTGAGCCATATTCCAGTAAGCCATGATGACTTGCTATTAAATGAATAAGTAAATCACGGGCTTTTTTTGGAAAATCAGGTATGCTTTCAATATATTTATCTACCATATTTATACCAAGCAGTAAATGACCTAAAAGCTTACCTTCATCTGTATATTCAAAAGAATTATCTATATCAATTTCCTGAATTTTACCTATATCATGAAATAATGCACCCATAATAGTAAGCTCTTTATTAACATTTTCTTTTCCATAAAAATCACATATTAACGCAGATAATTTTACCATAGACAGCGTATGCTCTAATAAGCCATGTATATAAGCATGGTGAACACTTTTAGCAGCAGAACATTTTATAAAAAGAGTATATACTGCCTTATCTGCATAAAAAGCATTGCAAAGACTTTTAAAATAAGAGCTTTTAATATGCTTCTGCAGCACAGCTTTTAATTCATCTTCCATAGCTTTTGCATCTTTATCAGATTTTGGAAGAAATTCATTAGCATCTTCCCCAATAAGCAAAGTCATATCACTAACTTTTAGCTGTGTTACTCCATTATACTGCTGCAAAGCACCTGTAACTTCTACTACCTGACCTCTTGCAGGTTCAAAAGAAAGCTTGTTACTGTCAAACATTATAGCATTCATACTACCGCCTTCTGTATCTGTAAGAACCATACGGATAAAAGGTCTGTTATCTTTTGTTGTATTTGTAACAAGGTTAAAAATCATATATTTTTTTGTAATTCCTAAATCCATTTATCTCTCCCTGTCCTGTAGTGCAAATTCATCTACATTTTCAGATTTATCAACTATAATATCAGTAATTGATAAACCTTCCTGCTGCAATGCCTGCATCACTTCTAATGTAGTTTTATACATAGAGTTTGTTGTAAATACAGCACAGTTGCATTTTTCTTTATCAATAGTTCGTATAAGACCTAAACCGCCATAAGAATCTAATATAGAATTTACAATAATAATATCTTCTTTATTACAGGAAAATCTTATTCTTATTGTATAGAATTTTCTATCCACTATTCTATGCACCCAAAATTCATTAATATTACATCAACATTTTCAAGTTTAGCAGCAATAGACTCTATATTAAAATGTATTGAGTTTTCAAGGTAGATTCTTTCAAATTTTAAGTCCTTAACCATATCTAAAAAAATATGAGGATTTCTCTGCACTTCTTGAAAGTCTAACAAAAATACACCTTTTTCAAAAAAGATATTGTCTTTTTTAAGATATATTTTCGTATCAAATTCTAACCCCTCCAAAGAAGATGATACAGCACCATGAGAAAAAAAATCTATTCTGCTGGAGCCGCCTCGCGGACGGTTATTAATGAAATCATAATCAATTATTGCAGGGCTGTATTCTACCTGACCAAAATCAATAATAAGTTTTTCTTTATTTTTTTCCATTATCCAACTCTATGGAAAATTTATTTTTTACATTTTCCAAAATACCATTTACAAAAGAGGCAGACTTTTCATCTCCATAATTTTTTGCTAAAGTAACATAGTCATCTATAACTGCATAGTATGGAGCATCGCCTTCAAAAAGCTCAGATATACCAAGCCTTAAAATACATCTTTCTATTGCACCAATTCTATCAATAGTCCAGTTTTTATTTATAAGCTCAGATATTATTGCTTCATCTTTTTCTTTATTTTTATATGCAGTCTCAAAAAGTTTATCTGCAAAACCTAACACATCTTTAGCTTCATCAGCATATTCAAGCCTGAAAGATGATTTTGTTTCATCAACAGAGTTGTCTGCTAAATCAGCACTATAAAGCATTTGTATAGCGTAATCACGCCCTTGTGTTCTTTTTCTTTTCATTACATACCTTTATAAAGGTTTATCATTTCTAATGCCGCCATAGCAGCATCGCTGCCTTTATTACCTGCTTTTGTGCCAGCTCTTTCAACAGCTTGTTCAATAGTATCTGTAGTTAATACGCCAAAAATTACTGGAATACTATACTGCATAGATACAGATGCAACCCCTTTTGACACTTCTGCAGCCACATAATCAAAATGTGGAGTAGAGCCTCTTATTACTGCTCCTAATGTAATTACAGCATCATATTTGCCGCTTTTAGCAATTTTATTACATACTGATGGTATTTCAAAAGCTCCAGGAACCCTGTATAAATCTATATCATCAGTATTAACATTATGACGGAGTAATGTATCTTCTGCACCGCCAATTAATTCTTTAGTAATAAATTCATTAAATCTTGAAGCAACTATTGCTATTTTTGCACCTTTTCCATCAAAATTTCCTTCAAACATTTTCATTTTATTCCCTCAATATATTTTTTTATATATCTAAAATATGACCTAGTTTTTGTTTTTTAGTCTGCATATATTTTATATTTTCACCGCCTATACCACACTGAATTGGCACTCTTTCCACTATTTCAATACCATATTTTTCAAGACCTGAAAATTTTCTTGGATTATTAGACATAAAACGCATTTTACTTATACCTAGTTTTCTTAAAAGCTGAGCACCAAAGGAATAATCTCTTTCATCATCTAAAAACCCAAGCTTAATATTAGCTTCTACAGTATCATAGCCTTCATCCTGCAATTTATAAGCTTTAATTTTATTTAAAAGTCCTATACCTCTGCCTTCCTGAAACATATATAAAATAAGACCTCTGCCTTCCTGTTCTATCATTTGCATAGCAGTATGCAGCTGGTTGCCACAGTCACATCTTAAAGAAGCAAATCCATCACCAGTTAAACACTGCGAATGGACTCTTACAAGGGGCGGATTACCTCCTTCTATATCGCCTTTAATTAATGCAACAGCTTCTTTACCATCTGCTTTATTTTGATACCCATCTATTCTAAATGTTCCAAACTCCGTTGGAAGAATAGCTGATGATACTTTTTCTATCAAGTTATCGTTTATTTTTCTGTATTCTATTAAATCTTCAATAGTTAATATTTTTAATGAATGAGTGCGGGCAAATTTTTCTAAATCATTCATTCTTGCCATAGTGCCGTCTTCATTCATTATTTCACATATTACACCAGCATGATTTAATCCTGCAAGGCGTGCTAAATCAACAGAGCCTTCTGTCTGCCCTGAACGCACTAATACTCCACCATCTCTTGCTCTTATAGGGAAGATATGACCCGGTCTTATTAAATCATTTTTCTTAGAAAGTGGGTCTGCAAGCACTTTTATAGTTTTTGCTCTATCAAAAGCAGATATACCTGTTGTAACACCCTGTCTTGCTTCAACTGATACTGTAAAAGCTGTACCAAACCTGCACGCATTATTTTGTGACATTTGCTCTAAACCAAGAGCATCACATCTATCTCCACTTAAAGCAACACATATAAGCCCTCTGCCATATATTGCCATAAAATTAACTTTTTCAGGTGTAACAAAATCTGCTGCAAAAACTAAATCACCTTCATTTTCACGAGATTCATCATCAGTTAAAATCAGCATACCACCAGATTTTATTATATTTACTGCCTCTTCTACGCTGGCACGAACACTTATATCCATTTAAACTACCTTTTAAAACTTAATATTAATGATTTTAACTTATCATCTTTCTCTTCAAAATAAACCATTTTTTCCACATATCTTGCAATAATATCTGATTCTAAATTCACTGCATCACCATTTTTTTTATACTTTAAATTTGTATTTTCATAAGTATGTGGAATAACTGCCACTTCAAAGCTTTTATTTTTAACATCAGCAACTGTTAAACTTATACCATCTATTGCTATGGAGCATTTTGGCACAATATATTTATCAAGGTAATCTGGACAGCTGATAAATAATTTATAAGAATCTCCATATTTAGTAATATTTAATATTCTTCCTGTTCCATCAACATGACCCTGCACTATATGACCACCAAGCCTTGATGATAAAGTTAGTGCTCTTTCTAAATTAACAACACTGCCACTTTTAATATTATTAAGTGATGTTTTTGTAATAGTTTCATAACTAACATCTGCTTCAAAAAAACTTCTTCCAAAATTAACGACTGTTAAACAAACACCATTAACAGCAATAGAATCACCTAAAAGTAAACTTTCAGTTACTTTGTTACACTCTACTTTTAATTTCAAACTTTTATCACCTTTTATTAAGGCACTGATTTTTCCAAGTTCTTCTATTATTCCAGTAAACATATTATTCTACATTATAATTTTTAGTAAATTCAACAGCCTGTGCTGCATAGTCATTTATTCTTGCAGATATTAATATATCATTACCACATTTATTTATTTCATAATCCTTAAATACTAATGCATCATTCATATTATTAATACCTAAACCGCCTATTGATGAAACCGCATCTTTTCCACCAATCACTTTTGGAGCAATAAATGCTTCCAGCCTGTCTACAAGCCTGTTATCAAAAAATGAACCATTTACTCTGCTGCCAGCTTCAACAAATACATTCATATATCCTAATTCATATATTGAATTCAGGACTTCTTTTATATCAAGCATTCCATTAACACAAGGAACTTTTATAACTTTTATATTTTTATCATTAAGCTGCATAACTTTACTACTGTCAGCATTTTCTGAAGTATAGATAATCACTGGTGCATCTTTTGCACTATTTACCATACTTGTATTAATATCTATTTTTAAACTGCTGTCAAGCACTGCTCTCACAGGCTGTTTATAAGCATCTTTTCTTCTATCTGTCATTAAGGGATTGTCAGCTTCTACAGTTCCGATACCTGTTAAAACTACATCAGATAAGCCACGCATTTTATGAACAATCTCTCTTGCATATTCACTTGTTATCCATTTAGAATGACCTGTTTTACATGCAATTCTGCCATCTATACTGCTTGCTGTTTTTAATGTTACATAAGGCAGTTTTACTGTCTGATATTTAATAAAATCTTCTATTAATAAGCTGCATTCTTCTGCCAATATGCCATATTCTACTTCTATACCTGCATTTTTTAGAATATTTATGCCCTGACCTCTGTGTTTAGGATTAACATCAAGAACACCTATATAAACTTTTTTTATGCCTGATGAAATTATTTTTTCAACACAAGGCGGTGTTTTACCATAGGTAGAACATGGCTCTAATGTAACAAAAAGCTCACAGCCTGCAACATCTTCACCTGCATTTTTTACAGCATTTATTTCAGCATGACTGCTGCCATATTCTTCATGTATGCCATAAACTGCTTTATCATTTTTTATAACAGCAGCACCAACTAATGGGTTAGTCAGTGTAAAACCTTTAGCATTACGGGCAAGCTCAATACATCTGCCCATAACAGCTTCTTTATTCAACATCTTTTTCTTTTTTCCTGACAAATCTGTTTTCTTCGCCTTTTACTATACGCACAATATTTGAGCGGTGTTTGAATATTACAAAGAAAACTATAACAGCAGTTAACACTTTAAGTGCAAACCAGTCACTTAAAGCACATACTGCTATAAGCAGTGCTAGAGAACCTAAAATAGAGCCAGCAGATACCATCCTTGTTGCAAGAAAAACTATTATAAATATAATAAGCCCTATGCCTATTTCTACTGGAGCAAGTGCTAAAAAAACACCTGCACCAGTTGCTACACCTTTACCACCTTTAAAACCAAGAAATACTGTATATGTATGACCTAGAACAACAACTGCTGCTGTAACTAATGTAATCATAGTCTGCCCATAAAAATAAAGCGATATAAATACAGGAATAAAGCCTTTTAATGCATCAAGCACAAATACACTTATAAAGCCCCATTTTCCAAGAACTCTTGCTGCATTTGTAGCTCCAGCATTGCCACTGCCAACAGTTCTTATATCTATTTTTTTGATAAGCTTAACTATAATATATGCAAATGGTATTGCACCAATAAAGTATGCTGCTATAACTAATAATGTTTGTGGTATTGTCATAACTAAACAATCTCCCCTTTATTTTCATTTCTAAAATAATCTCTATAATATACAAAGGCTGAATATATGGATAATACTAATGCTGCATACATAAGAATAGTTCCTATAAAGAACCAGTTTATGCCAAGCCATGTAATTTTAAATGAAAGCATACCTATTGCTATCATTTGGAAAGTAGTTTTTAACTTGCCCCATATACCTGCTGCAATAATTACACCTTTACTGGCAGCAAGATTACGCAAAGCTTCCATTGCAAAATCTCTTGCAAGCATTAATACAGCTATCCACCAGTAAAGTCTGTCTAAATCTATTAATGCAATTAATGCTGCTGCCACAAGTATTTTATCAGCAATAGGGTCTAAAATTTTACCTAAATCGGTAACCATATTATACTTTCTTGCAATATAACCATCAAGGAAATCAGAAACACCTGCAAATATAAAAATAATAGTTGCAGTTACATTACTCCAGTCTTTATTAATATAAAGCACAAGAAGATAAAGAGGTATCGCTGCAACTCTTACTATTGTTAACTGGTTAGCAATATTCAGCTCTAATTTCATAATTTCCTCCTGTTAAATTGTAAATTATGCATCTATAAATTTAATTTTAATAATTTCATATTCAGTTTCACCTTTTGGTGCCTGAACAGTGAAATCATCACCTTCTTCTTTACCCATCATAGCTCTTGCAAGTGGTGACATAATAGATATTTTTCCATTAAAAATATCTGCTTCATCACTGCCTACTATAGTGTATGTTTTTCTTTCTTCTGTATCAATATTTTCAATAGTAACTGTTGCACCAAAGGCAATTTTATCACCAGACATCTGTGATATATCTATAATTTCAAAAAGGCTCATTTTATATTCAAGCTCGTTAATACGCGCTTCAATCATACCCTGCCTTTCTTTTGCTGCATCATATTCAGCATTTTCACTTAAATCCCCATGTCCTCTTGCTTCCTGAATAGCAAGTATTACCTCATTCCTATCTACATTACGCAGTTTATCAAGCTCTGCTTTTAATTTTTCATAACCACCGCGTGTTATAGGTATTCTACTCATTTACAACTCCTTGAAATCTATATTTTTATTTTATTTATTTTCCCATTATTTATACATTTTTATACAAACATTTTTAAAATATTTTGAAAGTATATCATATTTTTTTTAAAAGCGGTATAAAAAAATACTATTTTAAAATTTTTTCTATATTATCGGTTTCTATGCTGTTATTGCTATATATTTTATCTGGATATGCACTAACAACACCATCTTTTAATGTTATATTAAGCTCTGTTTCCATTTCAACCTTATCCACTGAAGAAATAATTTTATCCTTTTGAGTTACTATGGCATAACCTCTTTCAATAACATTCTGCGGGTCAAGCAAATGAAGTTTACTTTCAAGCATTGAAATATCTGCATTTTTATTAAATCTATAATCAATCATATACTGGTCTAATCGTCTAAAAGTTTCTTTTAACAGACTATGTGATACTGCATATTTTTCTCTTACTGCTCTTAAAAGAGATTTTTCTATTATATCAAGTTTATATTTATAGATTGATAATTTTTTAGAAGGATTAAACAAACTTA
>CAMWVK010000041.1 GCA_947177675.1 uncultured Mucispirillum sp. | reverse complement strand
ATAATATATAAAGGTGTATGGAAAACTCAACAGGTTATGTTTGATAACCTGTGGAAAAGTGTGGAGAGAATAATAGAATATTATTGTAATATCAAATAGATTATGGTGCTGCTTAAAATTTAAGCAGTGGTAAATTGATGTCTATTGTGGTAATCATTTCTTTACTAACATTATTTAGTCCCCAGCAAAATGATATATAGAAGTGAATTAACTTAAAATCTAGGTTTATAATCTATATATAATATTTTTTATAGAGCAGCCTTTATGATGACTTTTATTAACTGATAACTGATTTTTATTATACTGTATTAATATTTCCACTCTGCTTTCTATCAAATTTTGTTTATAAAGAGTTTTATCATTTTCAAATATGTTTGCTTCTTGTATTGCTGTATAACAAGATACCAATTTTCTATCAACCAAACTTAATAGGGAAGAATATTAAATATTTTTCAGCTGCTTATATTAAGAAAATTAGTGGACTGGCTTAATAATTATCCTAGAAAAATTATAAAATGATATATTTTATGAGAACTTGAACAACTGCTTAAATTATTGTAATCGTTTTTAGATTTTACCATTGAGAAATATTAAAAATTGTGGTAACATTGCCCCTTAAATATATATTAAGGGTTATATTATGGAAAGTTTAGCATTATATTTAAGTAATTTTAGGGATATAGTATGGGGTGTGCCTATGATTTTACTGCTTTTAGGTACACATATTTATCTCACATATAAAACAGGCTTTATTCAAAGAAAAGTGCCATTAGGCATTAAGCTTTCCATAACAAAAGATAATGGCTCAGCAGGTGATGTAAGCCAGTTTCAGGCATTAACTACGGCACTTGCTTCTACTATTGGAACTGGCAATATTATAGGTGTTGGCACAGCTGTATATTTAGGTGGACCGGGTGCAGTTTTTTGGTGCTGGATAACTGGGATATTTGGTATTGCTACAAAATATGCAGAATCATTAATAGGTGTAAAATACAGAGTGCAGTCAAAGGATGGCAGAATGCTAGGCGGTGCAATGTATGCTCTTGAAAGGGGCTTAAAAATGAAAAAAATGGCTATTGCCTTTGCACTTTTTGCTATGCTTGCATCCTTTGGTATAGGCTGTGCCACTCAAATAAATGCAATTGCAGAAGTTTTTGACTCAAACCTTGCTTTTGCAGGTGTTCCGCGTATTTATATAGGTATATTTTTTGGCATTTTAACTGCTCTTATTATTATTGGCGGTATTAAATCTATTGCAAGAGTATGTGCAAACTTAGTGCCTTTTATGGCATTATTTTATATATTTGGAAGTATTTATATACTTTTCTTAAATTATGACTATCTTTTACCAGCATTAAAAATAATAGTCTCTTTAGCATTTGCTCCGGGTTCTGTTGAAGGTGGTTTAATAGGACAGGGTATTATAATTGCAGCAAGATTTGGTATAGCGAGAGGGCTTTTTTCAAATGAATCAGGTCTTGGCTCTGCACCACTTGTTGCTTCAGCTGCACAAACTAAAAATCCTGTAAGGCAGGCATTAGTTTCTGCTACAGGAACATTTTGGGATACTGTTGTTTTCTGCC
Organism: uncultured Mucispirillum sp.; assembly: GCA_947177675.1. Lineage (GTDB taxonomy): Bacteria > Chrysiogenota > Deferribacteres > Deferribacterales > Mucispirillaceae > Mucispirillum. The sequence goes on along the minus strand of CAMWVK010000041.1, from coordinate 6,830 downwards.
TGATTACTGGTATAGTTATTGTTTCAACAGTTATGAAATACCCAGAAGTGAATATGATAAATTTCCAAAACGGCGGTCAGATGACTACTGCTGCTTTTAATCAGATACCATTTTTTGGCTCATTTATTTTAATTGTAGCGTTAACAACTTTTGCTTACTCTACAATTTTAGGCTGGTCTTATTACGGGGAACGCTGTGCAGAATATCTTTTTGGCAGAAAAGCTATACTGCCTTATAAGCTTTTATATATAGCAGTGCTAGTATTTGCTCCAGTGCTTGCTCTTGATATGGTATGGACTATTGCAGATATTTTAAATGCTTTTATGGCAGTGCCAAACTTGATTGCTGTGCTTTTACTTGCATCACAAATATCAAAAGATACAAAATTTTATATAGAAAATATTGACCATATACATGAGGAAGAAGTTCCAGTGATAGATAAATAATAAATTAAAAAAATATACTTGATAAACAAATAAAAAAATAATATTATCAAATGCAGTTTTTTACATAAGGGAAGAAAAATGATAAATGCAGTTTTTATTGAAGGTTTGATTTATGCAATGATGGTTCTAGGAGTTTTTATGACTTTTAGAATTCTTGATTTTCCAGATATGACTGTAGATGGCTCATTTGCAACAGGTGCATGTGTTGCAGCTATGTTTATTGTTAATGGTGCAGATTTATACTTAGGCTTAGCTGCTGCAATTATTGCTGGTATTACAGCAGGTATTTTTACTGCTCTGCTGCATACTTTATTAAAAATACCAAATCTTTTAGCTGGTATTATCACAATGACTATGCTTTATTCTATAAATACACGCATCACAAGTGGCAGCAGCTTTGTTCCACTTCCTAATAACAAATATGATACAGCTGTTACAAATGCAGATAATGCAATTACTGGCTTTTTTGGCAGTTTAGGTATAGAAATAAGTTCAAGTATAAGCATACTTATATTTTTCCTGCTTTTAATTATTTACATAAAAATCCTTGTAGATATATTTTTCAGAACAGATTTGGGCATCTCTCTTGGTGCATTAGGCTCTAATGAGCAGATGATATTATCTCAAGGTATGAACCCTGATGTATTAAAAGTATTAGGGGTTGGTATATCTAACGGTCTTGTAGCATTAAGCGGTGCAATGTATGCTCAGTTTACAGGCAGTGCATCAGTGCAAAGCGGGCAGGGTATAATTATCGTTGGTCTTGCAGCTGTTATGATTGGCGAATTTTTAATCCGTTCTAATAAAATATGGCTTATAACTTTTGGAGTAATAATTGGCTCTATTATCTATAAAGCAATTATTTATTTTGGTTTAAAATATGGCTATGATATAGGTCTTGGACCTAATGACTTAAAACTTATATCAGGTATATTAATAATATTAATTATTGTTGCAAGTAAACTACAGAACAAGAAAGGCGGCAGTAAAAAAACTGCAGATAAGAAGTCAAGCCCTGTTATTGACAGCATAGCTTTTGTTATTGACGGTTTTATTAATAAAACATATCCATTTTGGTTTTTATCATTATATTTAATACTGTTCATATATCCTGTGTTTCTGTTTTTTAAATACTGCCAAAACAGCGAAAATTCAGTATGGATGCTGATTTTTATTCTTACAGTATTATTTGCAGTATTTATACATATTAAAATATTCTTAATGAGTAAATTTGGTGCAGAAAGCAGACTTAATATGGCATTTAAAAAAGTATCTTTTGGCATAAATAAACGCAGTAAAGCAGTAGCTGGTGCAAATACTGGTAAAGATTATAAAGGTGATAATGTTTTATTGCTGCAAAATGTTTCAAAAAGTTTTTTTGAAGGCACACCAGATGAGAAGCATGTTTTAAAAAACTTATCATTAACAGTAAATAAAGGTGATTTTATTACAATAATAGGCTCAAATGGTGCAGGTAAATCTACACTTTTTAATGTAATTGCAGGGACATATAAAGCATCATCTGGTAATATTATATATAAAATGAAAAATATTACTAAAATGCCTGAATACTTAAAAGCAGCCTTTATTGGCAGAATATTTCAAAACCCACTGCTTGGAACAAGCGGTGATATGGCATTAGAAGATAATATGATATTGTGTCGTAAAAAAGGCTTTAAACTTCCAATAATAAGCCTTAATAAAAAAGTGAGAAAAGAGTTTGCCATGCATGCTGCCCGTCTTAATATGGGGCTTGAAAAAAGGCTGGGAGATAATGTGGGACTTTTTTCTGGCGGTCAAAGACAAGCTCTTACTCTGCTTATGACAGCTATGAGCCATCCAGAACTTGTGCTTTTAGATGAACATACTGCAGCTCTTGACCCAGATAACTCTAACAGAGTAATGGAACTTACTTTACAGTTAAGAGAAGAATATGGTCTTACAATGATGATGATTACTCACAATATGCAGCATGCTATAAAATACGGCAACAGGCTTTTAATGATGGATAATGGCGAAATAATTATGGATATTTCTGGCAAAGAGAAAGAAGAGTTAACTGTTGATGCTATTATGGAAAAATTTAAAGCTATTAGAAAAGATGAATTAACTGACGAAAAACTGCTGCTTACAAGATAGGTAAATATGATATTAACTGATTTTATACAGGGTTTTTTACTGGAGCTTGGTTTAGTAATGACTGTGGGTCTGCAAAGTGCTTTTATATTAAAGCAGGGTATCCGCAGGGAATATGTTATAGTTGCTGTTCTTACATGTTTTTTTAGTGAAACACTTCTTGTAACAATAGGTATTGCAGGTATGGGAGCATTAGTCCGCTCAATACCACATTTATATGAAATAATTACAGGCACAGGTATTGTGTTTCTGCTTTTTTATGCAGTAAAGTCATTATATGCAGCAGTAAAGAAAAATGATTATATAGTTATAGATACCGAAGAAAAAGGGCTTGTTTCTAAAAAAGAAGTACTGTTTTCAGGGCTTGCCTTTGCATTACTCAATCCGCATGTTATTATAGATACAACCATAATGGGCTCTTTGGCAGCAAACTTTTATCCACATCACTGGATATTTGGTTTAGGTGTAATATGTGCAGCATTTATATGGTATTCATTTTTAGGCACTATTGGTGCAACACTTGCAAAACCTTTAAACCATCCAAAAACATGGAAAGTTATTAATATTTTAATTGCTGCTCTCTGTATATATATAGCATCCCAGTTTATACATAATTTTGATAACCCAAACCATGAGCATAATCATATTAATTTTTTTGATATGTTTGGAGTAGATGACAGGTTTATGGAAAGTATGCATAATCATGAGTCAGAAACTGACTATAACCATAATGAAACCCATTCCCATGAAGAACATTCTTATGATATGAAATAGTAATAATTTTATTTTCTAATTTTTTTAATAATATCGGTTACTGTAATAATTAATGCAAATAAAGCAGGAAAAGTATTAATAAGCAGTTTATTAATATTTTCAATATCTGTAAGCAGGAAATGTATAATCAGCAGCAGTTCAAAAAAGCCTAAAACATATATCTGTCTGTAAATTATTATATATATCATTTCTTTTAAATGGTTGTTTTTTTGAGTTTCTTTTGTTTCTTTAATATTTTCTTTAATAATTTTTGCTTTTGTATCATCGCTTAATTCATCTGCATCGGCATAAGTGAGCCTGTATCTGTTATCAAATAAGAGCAGTAAATATATAAATAAGCATATAAGCACTAAACATGAGAAAAAGCAGACTGCGACAAAAAGTATAGTATAATCTCTGCGGAATATATACTCTGCTAAAAAAAATATTGTGAACACTGCAATTATAGTAACAGCTGTATTTTTTAAATTAAATTTATGCTTCATATTATTAGTATAAAAGAAAATTTGTAAAAGTAAATAGCTGCTTTATATTATCAGTAAATTTAATAATTATATTATTATTGTCTATTATGAGCTAAAACGAAGAATCTTTATTTTAAGCTGCAATTAAAATTATAAGCTTTTTGGAACACTATAAAAAATTATACATAACAAAAAATTTAACTTTTTTAAAGATTTCTCGTCACAACATCCACCCCCCGGTTTAAGGGCAAAAATTTTAATTGGGAGAGAAATAATGAAAAAAAATTTATTACTCATTTTTGTATTGTCTTTAATGGCAATATTTGCTGGCTGTGCTGATGAAAAAGGGGAACCAAATATTGTTTATGGAAAAGATGATAACACAGGTAATAACACAGATAATAACACAGGAATGCTGCCAGAAAATATAACTTACAGTATTATTGTTAACTCTATATCGCGTATGGATAAAGCAGATAATACAAGTGAGTGGAGATTTTTACCTAACATTGATAGCTCTTATTTGGAAGCAGTATTTGCAGATATACTTGGAAGACCAGATAATGAGAGTAATAAGATAATGTGTATTGCATTACATAATTGCCATCTTGAAGGAGATAGAACTAGTGTTGGTGGGTATTGGGATGATACAAATTTAGGTATGCATTTAATTGAATATGATTATGTAAACAAAGAATGTTGGTATTCCTATCAAGATTATTCAGATGGAGTTTATTCAATAGAAATTGAAAACAACTTATCTCCATATATTAGAGATTATAAAATATTGTTTAATTATGTTAAAGAGCAAATTCTAAATAATCCCTATAAAAATAGATATAAAGAACTTGATACAATCACAGTAAAAACAAGTGAATAATTGGTGATTTTATGATAAATTTAAATCGTTCCTTGTATAACTATATGATTAAAAATTTAGGAGCATATTGGCATAAAAGAACATGGAATGCAGTGAGTAATCTGCATAATGATGAAAAAGAAAATAAAGGATATTTAGGAACATACTTTATACGGTCATATATTGAATCTTATCATATTTTTAGATATAATCTTAATACATTGATGAAGCATGGATATTTGAGTAATAATAGCATTAAAATACTGTGTCTTGGTTCAGGAACAGGAGGAGATTTATTTGGGTTACTGCATGTATTGGAAGAAATAATAACAAAACCTGTAAACATAGAAATAATATCAATTGATGGTAACAGTATTGCCATCAATTTACAAAAAAATATATTTGAAAATTTTTGGAAACCTAAAAGCAGGCATAATATAACAATTGATTATAGATTAGAAATTTTTGAAAGCAGCGATTTATTGTGTAACTATATAATGCAGTTTAGTAATATTGATATAATTCTTTCATTTAAATTTTTAAGTGAGATGCTTAAATATGATGAAAATATATATTACAAAGTGTTAAAAACTATGCAGTCACTACTAATACCAAACGGTATTTTATGTCTTAACGATGTTGTTTGCACTATAGACACTTATGGAAGTGGAGAGACATATATACCTGTAACATTGAATAATAATATTAGAAATTATATTAGAAACAATAGTGATGATGATAGATTGGTTTTGTTATTTCCGTATTGTTGTGCTAAAAATATAAAAAAATGTGGAAATGATATTTGTTTTACTAAATTTCAATTGCCGTTAAAGCATTTTAGTGCTTATATGCGAATAGCTAACACAAAAATTTTCTTTGATTTCAGAATATTCTTAAAAAAGGGTGATTTACTTTCTCAATTAAGACCATTAGTGCAGGGTATTGATGCGACATGCAGCATAAGTGAATGTAGGAATATGAATAATGATGAAAAATGTCCCCACCTATTATGCAGTTGGAGTGAAAAAGCAGATGATTAATATATGTGGAGTAATGATATGATTTTAAGTGTTTCTAGAAGAACAGATATACCAGCATTTTATGCTGAATGGTTTATGAATAGATTGAAAGCTGGGTTTGTATATGTTCGTAACCCTTTCAATACTTATCAAGTATCAGAAGTTCCCTTAACACCTGATAATGTGGATGCAATAGTTTTTTGGACAAAAAATTCAAAACCGCTTCATCAATATTTATCTGAAATAGATAATATGGGCTATAAATATTATTTCCAGTTCACTATTACACCTTATGGTAAGGACATGGAAGAAAACATAGAAAAGAAAGAAAAAATAGTAGAAACATTTAAAACTTTATCTGAAAAAACAGGCAAAGAAAAAGTTATTCTGCGATATGACCCTATTATATTAAACAATAAATATACAATAGATTTTCACATTAAATCTTTTGAAAGGTTATGCAGTATATTATCAAGCTATACCAAAAAAGTTGTTATAAGTTTCCTAGATGATTATAAAAAAATATCAAAAAATATAAAAGAGCATAATATCAAAGAAATAACAGTAGATGAGATGAATATTATAGCTGAAAATTTTTCAAATATTACAAAACAATATAATGATTTGACATTAGAAAGCTGTGCAGAAGAAATAAACTTGGAAAACTACAATATTAATCATGGCAAATGTATTGATGATGAGCTTATAGGAAAAATAACTAATTCTATATTAGATGTGTCAAAAGATAATCAGCGAACAGCCTGCGGTTGTGTGAAATGTATTGATATTGGCGAATATAATACCTGCCTGCATAAGTGTTTATACTGCTATGCAAATATTGATAAAGAAAGTGCATTTGAAAATTTTAAACGGCATGATAAATATTCTCCCCTTTTAATCGGTAATATAGACAGGATAAAAGATAAAATTACTAAAAGAAATCAAAAAGATACCAAAAGTTTAAAAAAGGTAGATAAAGTAATAGCAAAACAACCCAGTGTTGAAGATATGCTGAATCTTGAAAAATAGTATAGCAGTATCCAAACTTTATAAACTGCTTTTTTGGTAGCTGTATTTATTGAGTTATACAAAGTTAAGATTATTTGCATTGCCTGTAATAACATACATGAAG
>CAMWVK010000040.1 GCA_947177675.1 uncultured Mucispirillum sp. | reverse complement strand
TTCTTTATTACCCTGACCATAAGGCTCTAGTTTTTCAAGCCACTGCATTATTTCATTTGTAATATCTTTTGAATTAATTTCTGCATCTATATATATTTCTGGTATAAAATCTTCTTCTTTTAAGGAAGATTTTACAACTTCATTAAATCTATTCATAAACTCTGCAAGATTTTTCTTTTCAAGCTTAACACCTGCAGCATATTTATGACCGCCAAAAGATATTAATATATCTGATAAACTACTTAATCCATCATATAAATGAAAACCCGGAATACTTCTTGCTGAACCTTTATACACGCCATTATCTTCTGTCAAAATTACTGTTGGTTTAAAATATTTGTCTACTACTCTTGATGCCACTATACCAATAACACCAGGGTGCCAGTTATCAGAAGCTATTACAAGCCCTGACTTAAGCTCTGCATAACGGTTTTTCTCTATTAAATCATAAGTCTGCTGTAAAATATTTCGTTCTATCATCTGCCTGTATTTATTTTCATTATCAAGCTCTAATGCAAGCTGTTTAGCTTCATTTCTGTTTTGAGTAATAAGCAGTTTTAAGCTTTTATCTGAGCTTGCCATTCTGCCCATAGCATTAATTCGCGGAGCAAGCTGAAAGCCTATATTTGATGTTTTCATCTTTTTAGATACTGCTAAACTTTCCACAGTTTTTTTAAGCTCATCTATGCCTATACGAACATTTTCTCCATTCATAAGCTCTAAACCATGACGAACAAACACTCTATTTTCATCAATAAGAGGCATAACATCTGCTATTGTGCCAAGAGTAACTATATCTAAAAGATTTCGTATATTTGGCACTTCTTTCTTAAAAAAATCATATTTTTTAAGGACAAACCTAAGAGCCATCACAGTTTTAAAAGCTACACCTACACCTGCTAATGTTTTATTGGGATAAGTGTCATCTTCACGCATAGGGTTCACTATCGCATAAGCTGCAACAGGCAGCTCTTTTGATGGCTGGTGGTGGTCTGTAATAATAACATCCATACCCAGCATAGTTGCTTCAAGCACTTCTTGGACAGCACTTATGCCGCAGTCTACTGTAATAATAAGGTTTGTCTTCCTAGCAGCTATCTCTTTTACAGCATCTTTATTAAGCCCATAGCCTTCTTCTAATCTGTTTGGTATATAGTAAGATACATTTGCACCGCACTGCATTAAAAATATATACATTAAAGCAGTGGCAGTAACACCATCCACATCATAATCACCATAAATACATATTCGTTCATGGTCCATAACAGCTTTTGCAATACGCTCTGCTGCCTTTTCCATATCTCTGATTTCAAATGGATTTCTTAAAGATTTTAGTGAGCCATTAAAAAAGTTCTCAATATCATCTGGAGATGATATTCCTTTTTTCAGCATTAATTCTGCAACAGGCTTTGGCATATTATGCCTGTATGCTGTTTCTTCAAGCAGTTCTTTATCAACAGTATTATATATCCACTTGTATTTTATACTTTTAAATATATTATTATTCATTTTATTATAATATACCATTTTTATAAAAATATATAGTATATTTTATATATTTATCAATATTTTTCCAAAATTGATTGTTAAATCTGTATTTTACTTCATCATTTCATAAATAATGTTTTATTGTCAACAATTAAAAAAAATAAGTTGACAATAGAAGTTTTATATGTATTATTATTTAAATAGGTGAAATATGAAATTAAAAGAAAAAATACTTAATCTTTTAAACGAAAAAGAAACAGAATTTATTTCTGGGCAGTATCTGGCTGAATTATTCAGTGTAAGTCGTAATGCTGTTTGGAAAGCAGTAAACAGCCTTAGACAAGATGGATATAATATTTATGCAGTGCAGAATAAAGGATATACATTAGACGGTTGCAGTATATTTACTGGAGAAGTAATTAAATCATACCTGCAGTCGCCTGTAAAAATAGGGTATATACCTAATGTTACTTCTACAAACGATATTATTATGGAATATGGCAGAAAGGGTTCAGAAGAATTTATTACAGTCGTTGCAGACAGTCAAAGCAATGGCAGAGGCAGAAAAGGCAGAATATTTTATTCTCCAAATAATGCAGGCACTTATTTTTCCATACTTTTAAAACCAAATGTTCATTTTTCTGAAAGCTTGTATATTACAACGGCTGCAGCTGCAGCTGTTACAGAAGCCATTAAACAGCTTTATGATATAGATACTGAAATAAAATGGGTGAATGATATATATTATAATGGTAAAAAAATATGCGGCATACTAACAGAAGCTCATGTTGATATGGAAAGCGGAACAGTTGATTATGCTGCTCTTGGCATTGGCATTAATGTTTTTGAACCTGAAGAAAGCTACCATCAAGACATAAAAAATATTGCAGGTGCTGCTTTTAGCAGAAGTATGTTTGATAATAAAATAAGATGCGAAATTACTGCAAAAGTAATAGATATATTTTATGAATATTATAAAAATCTTTCTAATATGACATTTCTGCACACATATAAATCACGGTCATTTTTAACTGGGAAAAATGTAACTATTGAAAAAAACGGCATTGTTCAGAAAGCTTTTGTAAAAGGTATTGATGATAGATGCAGACTTCAAGTGCTTTTTGAAAATGGTGTTGAAGAAAATCTTTTATCCTGCGAGGTAAGTTTAAGTTTATGATACAAAATAATACACGATATGCAGCCTACACTGGTCTTTTTACTACATTAATTATACTTGGAGCATTTATTAAAATCCCTGTTCCTGTTATCCCATTTACACTGCAGTTTTTATTTGTTTCTCTTGCAGGGCTGTTACTTGGTGCAAAATATGGCGGATTAAGTGTGCTGCTTTACGCAGCTCTTGGACTTGCTGGACTTCCAGTATTTACAGCAGGGGGCGGGATTACTTATGTTTTATTCCCTACATTTGGCTATATTATAGGCTTTATTTTATCAGCCTTTTGGACAGGTATTATTTCTTCTAAAATGCAGCCAAATACAAAAAACTACACATTTGCTGCATTTTGCGGACTTATAATTTTGCATATTATAGGCATCCCTTACTATTATATCATTGCACACTATGTAATACAAAATTCATTAACTTTTAAAGAAATATTTCTTTTCTGCTTTGTATATACTGTGCCAGGCGATTTACTTTTATGCTTTATATCTGCCCGCATAGCTTTAAAACTAAAACCATTTATAAATAAGGAAAATAATTATGGTAAGTAAAATAAAAGATAAAATTATATCTGGTAAAGATATAACTTATAATGAAGCTTATTCATTAGCAGATGCTCCACTAAACCAGCTTTTAGAAGCAGCAGATGAAATTAGAAAGCATTTCTGCGGTAATACTTTTGATATATGCTCTATTATCAATGCAAAAAGCGGCAAATGCAGTGAAAACTGTAAATTTTGTGCCCAATCTGCACATTATAAAACAAATATTGATGAATATCCATTACTTGATAAAGATATAATTATAAAAAATGCTTTATATATGGCAGAAAAAGGGGTGCTGCGTTTTTCCATTGTAACATCAGGCAAATCATTAACAGATAGAGATGTGGATATATTGGCAGAAACTATTAAAGAGATTAAATCAAAATCAAATATTTCAATATGTGCCTCCCTTGGACTGCTAACTGACGAAAACTTTAAAAAACTAAAAGATGCGGGACTTGAAAGAGTACATAATAATCTAGAAACTGCTAAAAATTTTTTTCCTAATGTATGCACTACCCATACTTTTGATGATAAAGTAAATGCCTTAAAAACTGCATTAAAATCTGGTCTTTCTGTTTGCAGCGGAGGTATTATTGGACTTGGCGAAAGCATGCAGGACAGAATTGATTTAGCTTTTTCTTTGGCAGAGTTAGGTATAAAATCTGTGCCTTTAAATATTCTATCACCTGTAAAAGGCACTCCTTATGAGAATAATAAACCATTAAGTGAAGAAGAAATCTTAAAAACTACAGCCATATTTCGCTTTATTCTTCCCAGTGCTTTCATACGCCTTGCTGGTGGAAGGTCGCATTTATATGATAAAGGCAGGAAAGCATTCTTATCTGGTGCAAATGCTGCCATAACTGGAGATATGCTTACAACCTGCGGTATATCTGTTGATACTGATATGCAGATTATTAAAGAAACAGGCTATGTTGTGGAGCTGATGAATTGAGTAAATCTATATTTATCACTGGAACAGGGACAGATATCGGAAAAACTTATGTTTCTGCCCTGATTATTAAAAAAATGATACAAGAAAATATGAATGCCTGCTATTTTAAGCCAGTTTTAAGTGGTGCAGAAAAGAAAGACGGTAAAATTTATGCAGGTGATATTGAATATGTAAAAGAGATAAGCGGCTTAAAAGAAGACACCAATAATATGGGCTCTTTTATTTATGAATATCCTGCATCGCCTCATCTTTCTGCAAAACTTGAAAACAAGCCCTTTAATATGGAAAAGGTAGTTCAGGATTATCATAAATTAGCAGAAAAATATAATTATATTTTAATAGAAGGTGCAGGAGGTATTTTTTGCCCATTTACTGATGATTTTGAGCCAGTATATACACAAGAAATCATAAAAACACTAAATACTTCATGTATTTTAGTTTCAAATACAGCTCTTGGAGCAATAAATAATATAATGCTTTCTATATATTATATGAAAGATAAGCAGATAGATATAAAAGGCTTAATATTTAATGGATATAAAGACAGTCTTATAGAGCAGGAAAATATACAATTTATTACAAAACATTCTGGAATTAAGCTGCTTGCAGTAGTAAACTATAAAGACAATAATATCAATATTGATTTAAAAAACATATTTGGAGAATAAAATGTCAAAAAATATATCGCTGGAAGAAAAAGACTTAAAATATATATGGCACCCATGCTCTCAAATGAAAGATTATGAAAGCCTTGCACCTATAATTATAGAGAAAGGCAAAGGTATTTATTTGTATGATATATATGGTAAAGAATATATTGATATAATAAGTTCCTGGTGGTGCAACCTTTTAGGGCATTGTAATGAAAAAATAAGCAGTTCAGTAAAAGAGCAGCTTGATAAATTAGAACATGTAATATTTGCAAATTTTTCTCACACTGGAGCAATTAATTTAAGTGAAAAATTAGTTAAGATTGCACCAAAGGGACTTAATAAATGTAATTTCTCTGACAATGGCTCTGCTGCTGTTGAAAGTGCATTAAAAATGAGCTTTCAATATCAATATCAAAGTGGTCATCCAGAAAAAAGAAAATTTATGTGTTTAAGTGAAGGTTATCATGGGGAAACAATAGGTGCATTATCTGTTGGTGCTCTTGATTTATATGCTAAAATTTATGAGCCTATTTTAATAGATTCAATAAGGATTACTGCACCAGACTGTTACAGATGCCCTTTTAATAAACATAGAGACAGTTGCAGCACAGAATGTTTTATATATGCAGAAGCTGCTTTTGAAAAATACGCCACGGAAACTTGTGCCATTATATTAGAACCCCTTTTACAGGGCAGTGCAGGTATGAGAATATATCCAAAAGAATACCTTGTAAAATTAAGAGAAATCTGTAATAAATACAGTGTTATTTTAATAGCTGATGAAATAGCAACAGGCTTTGGAAGGACTGGTAAAATGTTTGCCTTTGACCATGCAGGTGTAAGCCCAGATATTATGTGTATTTCAAAGGGTTTAACAGGTGGATATATGCCTATGTCTATTACTATGACAACTGATGAAATATACTATGCTTTTTATGATGACTATAATAAAGGCAAAGCTTTTATGCACTCTCACACATACAGTGGAAACCCTTTAGGCTGTGCTGCAGCAAATGCAGTGCTTGATATTTTAGAACAGGATAAAGTAATAGAAAAAGCACAAATTATGGCAGAATACCTGCATAAAAAAATGATGGAAAAATTTGCAGAACATAAAAATATTGGAGAAGTTCGCCAAATTGGGCTTATTAATGCTATGGAGCTTGTGGAAGATAAAAATAATAAAACACCTTTTAGTGCTGATAAGCGCACAGGCTATCAGATATATAAAAAAGCACTTAAAGATGGCTTAATATTAAGACCTCTTGGCAATGTGCTTTATTTTAATCCTGCACTAATTATCACAAAAGAACAGCTTGATACTGCCATAGATATTGCATATAATGCCTTGATAAGTGTTCTGGGAGAGTAAATACAAAAGTACAGCAGTGCAGGTAAGAAAATTAGTAAAACTGTGATTTGCGATAGTTTTTCCTGTGAAATAATAAGTAATAATAAAAACTTTAAAAGCAGTAAAAAGATAATGATAGATTTAAACATTAAATAATTTTACAGATTGAACTTACAAAAAAAATATTGTTTAAATCTTATAAAGAGTTTATTTCGTCAATGATAAGTATTTTAGTAATATAAATTAACATTTTGAATTTTCATTTTTAAATCATAAAGTCGCTTTTTCATTTATTCCTTATTTGGTTAGGAAAGCATATCTGGCTTATTAATGTGATTTAGTTTCAAGTTTTGAATAAGTCCAATTTGGAACAACATTTAAGTTTTGGCAAAACAAGTAACAAAAATAAAGGGAATGGTAAAGCAGAATACAACTTCTTAAAAAAGTGAATATTTTATTATAAATAATATATAAGTAGAAAATGCAGGCTGTGAATATGGAAAATATTGTAGAAATAAAAGCAGTAGTTAAAAATTACTGCTTTTTATGTATTATCTTTTAGTAACTGGTATTCTGTATGTAAAATTGAAGCTTATTGTTTGGTCAAACCTTGTGCCTACTTCGCCTTCTTCTGTTAAAAAGACACCATTAATAAAAGCAAAAGATAAACTTATTCCATTATCAAACACAAATTCTTTCTTTATGTTAAGCCCTGCATAAAATGGAACTCTGTAAAATGGATCGCCTTCCACACTGATAAACTGGTGGTCATGGTTTAAATACCAGCCTGAAACAAAAATAATAGGCTCTATTACAAACCAGTTTGTATCAGGTGTTATAGGAATATCTCCTCTTAAATATAATCCATGTCCAAATTTGCCAGTTTTATCTCTATCTAAAAAATTATATGAGGCAAGATAAAGTATAGATAAATGTTTGCTGTTTATTCCTATTGCACCAGTATAGTTTTCTGTCATAGGCGGCACTCCTGGAAGCCTGACATTTTCATGACCGCCATTATGCCAGTAATGCACTGCAATATATGGAGTGAAAATATCAGATACAAAATCTAAAGCCCAGTCAAAACCTACATCAAATCTTTCCCTGTGTCTTTTTGTATCTAATATCTGCCAATTCATATAAAGCTCACCTTTACCATATTTAAACCAGTCAAGTGAGCCGCCATATTCATAATGCCCATGTGTAAATTTTTCATCATAAAGATACTGCTCATTATTATCAATAAGAGTATTTCCCCATGTTGAGCGAACAACTGGCGTCATATCTATTAATGGGTCACGAATAGGTGCTGGCAGATTTCGCCCGCTTTTCATAGTGCCTAATCTTAACTGCACATCTTCATTTCCTATGCGTGAAGTGACGATTGGAAATACACGAACACCGTCTGGAAACTCAAATGTAAATGGCATAAATAAAGAAACACCCAGCTGCACATCTATTAACCTGTTAAATTTAATATCAAACAGTGCTTCTGTAAAATTTTCAAAATAAGTTAAAGTTGTTCTTGTCTGCTCCCAGTGAGTATTTTCTCCATTATAAGCATAGGTGCTTGTATATACCTGAAAATCAACATCAACTGCAAAACAAGCCCCCCCCCGGCTTAAGAGACTTAATTCTAATATCGATATTAATAAAAATCTCATTATATATATCCGTTATTAAAATTTAATTCCGCCGGCAATATAATACCTGCCATCAGTAGAGCCTTGAAAACCTATTGTAAATTCAGACGGACCAGCTTGAAATTTACCATATATGGCATATTCTAAATTAAATACAGTTTTACCGCCTCTAACTTGAATAATCTCTCTTAAAGCTACATTTAACATATAGTATTCTATTGCCTGTTCTAAACGAACATAGTGTGCATCTGGAGCAAAAGAAATAAGGTTTCCTGCTGCATCAACTGTATGTTTTCCATCATCTGATACACTGTCAAGGGGGACTTCTCTTACATCATTTTGACGCCATGTATATTCAGCAATAGCATTAAGCCATAATTTGTTATTTAAAAATGGGTATCTAAACGAAGAAGAAACCTGCACTAAATGGCTTGAAAGTTCATTTGTCCAGCTGGCTGGAGCATTTCTGTTTTCATGACCGTATAGAAATCTTAAATCAATATTTGGCAGGTTAAATTTTGCAATTAATGCTTTTGGTATTCCGTGCATAAAATCGCCCTGTGAATAAGCTATTTCATAGTGTTTGCCAATAAAACCTATTCTAATACCAGGTCCGTTCATATTTTGTGGAAGCTGATAGTCTTGTAT
>CAMWVK010000039.1 GCA_947177675.1 uncultured Mucispirillum sp. | reverse complement strand
GATATAAGGCTTATAAGTCTTTCTCCAAGTATAACAGAATATATATATGATATTGGACTTGACAAATATCTAATAGCAGATACTATTTACTGCAATTATCCAGAAGATGCAAAAAATAAAGAAAAAATAGGCTTTTTTAGTAATATAAATTATGAGTATATAGCTAACTTAAAAATAAATACTGCTGTTATTCAGCAAAATATGAAACAACAGAAGGAAAAACTTGAAAGTATGGGAATAAAAGTTATTGAAATAAATAACAATACAGTAAATGATATAATAAGTGCTTATGACATTTTAGGGGAAGCATTTAATATAAAGAACATTACAGATAAACGGAAAAAGCAAATAAATATAGAAATAGAAAATATAAAAAAGTCACTTCCAAAAAATAAAGAAAAATATTCTGCCATAATCTCTATTTTTAGAAATTATGGACAAGAAATATCAACATTCACAGCCGCAGGTAAAAATAATCTATATAATGATATTTTAGAAATATTGAATATTAATAACCCTTTAAAAAATCTTCCATCATATACAGAAGTTTCAAAAGAAAGTATTTTAAATATAAACCCTGATTTTATATTTGATATGTATCATGGAAATGATTATAAGCGTGCATATAAAGACTGGGAATATATGCCATTAAAAGCTGTTAAAAATAATAATATCATTATACTTTATGAAGATTATATCAGTATTCCAGGACCTAGAATAAGTTTAATAATAGAAAAATTTGCAAATGAATATGTGAATAAGCTAAATGATTAAAGTTAATAATATTTCATACAGTATAAAAAATAAAATTATAATAGATAATATAAGCCTGAATATTAAATCAGGTCAAATGGTATCTATTATCGGTCCAAATGGTGCAGGAAAATCAACCATTGCAAATATCACTGCTGGTATAATAAAAGCAGATAGTGGAAATATCACTATATATAACAAAGATATTTTAAGCATTAATAAACAAGAAAAAGCAAAAATTATCAGCTATGTGCCACAGCAGTATAGTTATTCTGTGGCAGATTTCACTGTAGAAGATTTTGTTGCAGCAGGCAGATATCCGTATCTTGATTATTTTGGAATAATTACAAAAGAACATTTAGATATAATTCATTATTATATGAACCTGACAAATATATATCACTTAAAAGAAAGGCATATATCCACATTAAGCGGTGGAGAAAGGCAGAAAGTAAATATTGCTGCTGCTCTTGCTCAGGAAGCAAAATTTGTTATTCTTGATGAAATATCTTCATTTTTAGACCCAAAAGCAAGGTATGAAATAAATAATCTGCTTGTAAAATTAAATCAGGAAAATAAATACAGTATAATACTTATTACCCATGATTTAAATTATGCACTAGCTGTAAAATCATTATTTATATGTATAAAAAAAGGTGCATTATTTGCCTATGCAGAAAGCAGTGAAATGGTTAAAAATAATATATTTTCTGATTTATTTGATATGGAATTTATATATTTAAAAGAAAATAACAGGACTGTAATTGTACCAAAATGAATACAAATATTAAACTATTTATAATCATTTCTGCAAGCATACTGATTGTAACTGCATCTTTATTTATTGGAATACATAAAATAAACATATATAATATATTTACTGGCGGCACTATTGACAACTATATATTTTTTAATACCCGTCTGCCAAGAGTGATTTCTGGATTTATTACAGGGGGCATTTTAGCTGTAAGCGGGCTTGTATTCCAGTCTGTCTTTAAAAACCCCATTGCTACCCCTTTCACACTAGGTGTTGCAGGCGGTGCATCTCTTGGAGCAGCCATATATATATTTTTTTCCCAGTCTGTAAGCATTATGGCAGTATTTGGACAGACAACTGCTGCAATGGCAGGATCAATAGTTACTATATTCCTTGTATACAGCTTTGCTTTTATAAAAGGCAGGCTTAATAATACAACTTTACTTTTAGCAGGTGTTGCTATAAATTTTTTTACATCTGCATTAATTATGTTTATACAGTATTTTGCAGATATTAACCAGTCATATAATATTACAAGATATATCACAGGTTCTCTTACAACAGTTTTACCTAATAATATGTTATTACTTATACCTATAAGTTTTGCTGCATTTATTATAATCTATTCATTTCATAAGGAACTTGATATATTATCAATGGGAGAATATATTGCTGAAAGCAGAGGTGTAAATATTAAATATTCAATTACTATACTTTATTTTACAGTTTCATTTGCAATAGCAGCTGTTATATCTGCCACAGGTCCAATAGGATTTGTTGGAATGATTATTCCGCATGTTATGAGAATGTTTATTTCATATAAAAATAAAATATTAATACCTGTATCATTTATTTTTGGTGGAGCTTTTCTTGTGACATGCGACTCTTTTGCTAGAACAATAATTGCCCCAGCAGAACTTCCTGTATCCATTATCACATCTATTATTGGTGCTCCATTTTTTATATTTTTAATATTAAAAACAAGTAAATAATATTCTATTTAAAACTTATAAGCATATCAATGTATGCCTTATATTCCTGCTGCATACACTGCCTGTCTATATAGCACTGATTTAAGCTGTCTGTAAATTTTTCTTTCTGATGTGCTAATTCTTTGCTTTTTTTATTATTATCTTTTACATCTTTATATACAAGATAATATTTTCTGCTGCTTATTTTATCAAGCATTCTTAAAAGAAAACTTTCACAAATTATTTGGTGCTGTGTAGTCATATTATTACGGCATACAAAAGACGGGGAAGTTATAAGGCTGTTAATAATCTTATTCCTTACAAGTGTGTATGGCCATACAGTTTTCCCAACAAGCTTTTTTTCTTCTTGACTGTAGCTGATTTCTGCATAATAAGGTGTATCAATATATTCTGGGTTATAATAGTTTATCTGAAAAATCTTCTTATCTTCATAATTCTGCATACTTAATGTAAAAGTCTGCTTATTAAAAGGAAGTATGTAAAAATTATCTTTTTTAGTTTTTCTTCCTTTTTCATAATCCCACACTGTCCAGTAATGGTTTACTTTTGTGCCTTTTATATCCAGCCTGAAATGTTTATCTGTAATAATATCCATATATTCTGCATTAATATAATCTACAAAATATTTTGTAATATTACTGCCTGCATAAATTTCCCTGCTGTTGATAATTGTATAAAAATCTGCATTAAAAATATCAAAAAGACCATTTTTAAAAACAAGGGTATCATAATAGCCATTTTCTAATATTCTAACAAATTCATCTGTAATTGATGGGTTATCTGGCATATTTGCAATATATGAAAAAAGATTATACCGTCTCTGCCTTTCCTGCCCTTTGATTTCTGGAAAATCTTCACCTCCAAGCCTAAGCCATTCTTTAAAAATTTTCCTTAATTTATCAAGTTCATAAAGACCATCACTATATATATACGAAAGTCCTGCAGCAAGATATACAAGGCTTGTTTTATCATGTCCTGGCACATTATCTAAAACCTGCCTTGCCTTTAAAAGTGCTTTATTCTGCATTATAAGGCTGTTTAGAGCAGGATATACCATATTATCACTAAACAGCTCACCTGTCTGTATTTTATAATTTTTAATAAAATCTATTATTTCATCTCTTGATTTGCGTGTCGTATAGCTGCCATAATCTTTATATATAAATTCATCATAAAATGTTAAATCTATCTGATTAGATAACTGCTGCCAAAGCTGGTTATAATCTTTTATATAACTGTAATCTTTAATAATATATCGTGGGGAATATTCTTCTTCTGGATAATATATCTGCTCATAACCATAAGATTTACTGCATACTAAAAATAACAGCATAAGTATAAAATATTTTTTCATAAAATATTATTCACCATATTATATTCTTATTAAAAATTTTGTCCGTAAAATTTTTAAACCACGCTCTGGCGAAATAAATTCGCCTATCGCTTACGCTACGCGAAGGCACTTCCTGTGCCTTTTATATTCTTATTAAAAATATATACCTGCACCAAAATATGGTGATTGACCACTTATTGTATCAGTAATCATACCTTCTATAAATATATTAAATCTCATACCTGTATGCTTCATATCTTTATTTTGAAAAGCAAGTCCGCCACGGAATATTCCACCAAAACTGCTCTTGCCGTTATCTTCAATAAAATATGCTGCATTTGCTTCACCAAAAAGAAGAAAACTGTTTGTTAAATAAAAATCAACCCCCAGCCCAACTGCAATACCAGTATCTATTGTATTTTTATCCGTTGAACGGTAGTAATAATCATAATAATCATCATCGTCATCGTCGTCATCATCGCTGCTGAAAGTTGATTTTAATCCGTTAACACCAATCATAACACTGCCATTTATATATATACCAATCCATCTGTTAAACCGCCAGTGTTGCTGCATAGAAAATTCTATATTCATTATATCAAGATTAAAACTGCCTGCACCTTGCAAGCCATACAGCAGGTAACTTGTTTCATAACTGTCAGTAAATTTTATCGTGTCAGAAGTATGTCGTTCATATTTTGTGCTTTTATAGTCATCATATCTATCTGCCTCATATTGAACATTTTCAGATTCCTGCTTTTTTGGTTTAGGATTAAGTTCTTCTGCCATTTGTTCATACTGCAAAATCTCTGGAAAAATTCCATAGTTTGCATTAACTGTAAAAAACTGCTCTTTATTATTTCCAAGATGCACTACTTTAAATCCATTTAAATACGGTTTAGCACCTTTTGCACCATTTGATTCAAGTCCAAATAATGGCACAGCTTTAAAGCTGGCACGAGTATCATACATGGCTCTATATTCCTGTAATGATGCAAATTTATATGTAAAATTATATTTTTTTGTTTTATATTTTACTATAATAGGCAGTTCTAAATTATCTAAATCACGCCCCCCAAAATCTATTACTGCTTTTGTCGTATCACTTGAAAAATACATTCCTGTATTATATTTTTTCAGCCTTTCATAAAGTGGCTTTAATGCTTTTAATAGAGCCGTTTTAGTATCTTTTTCATTTTTTGCTTTTTTTTCTGCATATTCTGCTTTTAATGCTGCAATATCTTGTTTTTTCTTGTTTTCAAAATCTGTTTTTCGCTTATCATAAGCACTTTTCTTTTCATTATATGTTGCAGTATTATCCCACTCCCCTTTTTCAGGTATTTCTTCTGTAAATTTTTGTTTTTCAAGTATAGCAAGCTGAGATTTATGATACATTTCTAACTGTCTGCTGTTAGCATTCATTGCTACTTTATATTCACTGACAAGGCTGCTGAAATTTGTGCGAACCTGAGCTGCATCAACAGATATTATTTCAACAGTATCATTTGCAACAATATCCATAGTTTTATCATTTATAAGGGCAGTTTTTGCAAGCTCTGCTAAAAGTGCCTGATGTTCCATTTCTGCTTTTGCCTGAGCATCTTTTTCTGCAGCAATTCTTGCCCGCAGTGCTGCATCTTGAGCCATATATTCTTTTTGTATCTGCTCTAACTCTTTAGCTGCCTGCAGTTCTTCCGCATGCTGCCTGCGTTGAGCCTCCATTAACTGCTGTTTAGCATTTGATATTTCTTTTTCCAGCTGTTTCTGCCTTGCAGCCTGTGCATTTGCAATATTTGCTGCCTGCACGCTTAATGTTTTATCATATTCTTCTTTAGATGCACTTTTCAGTTTCTTTTCAAGGGCAAGTTTTTCCTTTCTTTCCTGCTCTAATTCCTGCTTTAATGCTTCATTCTGCATAAGCTGCCTTAAAAATGCATCAAGCTCACCAGCATCAACTGTAGCTTTTACCTGCACAGTTATATATGTCTGACCTTTGTCTATTTCCTGTTTTAATATTTTAACATCTTTCTGAGCGATAGCACTTGTCTGCATTTTTATTTCATCTTTAGATACTTTACCATCAACTAATACAGTGCTGCTGGATACTGCAACACCTGCTTCTTCTGCTGCTTCTCTAAATAAACGCTCGCTTATATACTGCTTAACCTGTTCAACTGACTGGTTTTCAGGAACTACTGCCTTTGCTGTTTTTGTAATAGTCTTAGTTTCCGCATAAGAATAAATTGGTAAAATAAGTAAAAAAATAATTAATAAAATCCGCATAATTTAACCTTTTTAATAATCTTTTTACTTTATCATACTGTGATTAAAAATCAATAATTTTATTTTGACTAGGGATACATAATTTAAAAAAATAATATTTGTAATTAATAGAAATATATACTAAAAAATATTATAGAAAAAATTGTAGAAAGAGATGAGAATATTTTTCTATTTTGCACCTGCGTAATTAGAATAAACAGTAGTAAGTGCAGCTTAATATGGAGAGTAAGACAGAAAAACAAACCTGTCATTTTTTTTCTCTCTGTATAAAATTTTAGGCAGGTTATTATTTTAAACTGATAATAAATTAACTGATTATACAGGGCTTATAGAGGGAGTTGCTGTAAAAGGATTAAATGAAATATTTCCTGCTGTGACGGCCTGCATACTCTCTGGCTTATCCTGAACTTCTTCTATCATATAACTGTTAGTAGCTTCAAGCAGAGTTCTTGCAAACACATTATTCACCTGATGACCTGATTTGCTGGCTTTAATTTTACCCTGCAGCCTGTAGCCTATTAATGATAAATCACCAAACATATCAAGTATTTTATGGCGAACAAACTCATTAGGTGCTCTTAAACCATCTGGGTTTAATACCCCTTCTTTGTCATCTATAACCACAGCATTAGCAAGGGAGCCGCCTTTTGCAAGCCCCATAGACCACAATGCTTCCACTTCCCTTTTAAATCCAAAAGTGCGGGCAATACCTATTTCTTTATGGAATGTATTTTCATTATAATCATAAGTAAAAACCTGCCTTCCTATTACTGGATGTGGATAATCAAGCTCAAAAGTTATTTGAAAGCCATCATAAGGCTCAATTTCCACAGTTTTCCCTTCATATTCTATAGATACAGGACGAGTGATTTTTAAAACCTTTCTTGGTGCTTTCTGCTCTTTTAAACCTGCTTTTTCTATATGTTCCATAATCTCTTTTGCAGAACCGTCTAATATAGGCACTTCTGTTCCAGAAACTGAAACGAAAGCATTATCAAGCCCAAGGCCATAAAATGCACCAGCAAAATGCTCTATTGTGCTGATAGGCAGACCGCCACAGTCAATAGTTGTAGCAAGCTGAGTAGAAGAAACATTATAAGGAGTAATGCGGGTATATTCGCAGTGACGCACATCATCACGCCGAAACTGAATGCCAGTATTTTCTGGAGCAGGGCTTACTACTGCTGTAAACTCTTTACCACTGTGAAGTCCTATTCCCTTTATTGTAAAAGCTTTTGCCAGTGTTTTTTGCATATATTATACCCCTTATTCATTATGCTACAATTTAAATTAGCAAAATATATGCCACTCATAAATTATTGATAAATATATCTTTTAAAAAGACTGATGTATTTTTTAGAATACAGTCAGCCTTTTTTGTTAAAAATATAAGACGAACAAATGTTTATTATATTAATATTCTAACGCATATCAAAATTGTCATAATAAATATCTTTTTTGTTTATGCCACAGTCTGCTGCATCTTTCTGCAAAGCAGCAAAACCACAATACCATAATTATATGTTTTTAATATCTTTTATTTTCTCTTTAATTTTATCAAAATTCAGTCTGCCATTTTTTGATGTATTTATGTAATGAAAATGAGCACCTGTTTTTTCACTTAATTCTGCATGCTCAAACTATAAATTTTCACCCCTTGCACTGTAAAGGAAATCTATATTATCTACTTTTTTGCCAAGTGATAAAAGGTATTCAAGCCTTGCTGCAAATGGAGTAAAGCCAATACCACCTGCCACCCATATCTGATGAGCTTTGCTGTCATTAAATGTAAAATTGCCATAAGGTATTTCTACTGTAACAATATCATTTTTTGTAATATTTTTTGGAAGTTCTTTTGTAAAGACACCAAGCTTTTTTATTAAAAATCTAATAGTATTATTTCCTTATTCCAAAGTGTAAAATTTGAAATAAGTTTATTAAAACTTGGAGATAGTACAAATGTTCCCAGTAAAAACCCTGCTACACTCCATTTTGCAGCTTTATTTATACTTTACCTCATATATTATTATGACCTATATATTTTATGTTGAGACATAAAAAGAATTAATAAGTTACAAACTTATAATTAAGATATGACAAGTCTGCAAATAAATAGTTTACTATCAGTATGTTATTTATAAAAACTATATACTTGTAACTTTTGATAGTGTATTTAAAATATCAGAACACTTTTTACTGTATTCATCTGGCGAAGTAATTTCATCCCCCAGATTATCACTGAGCTTATCCATTACTCCAAAATAAATATCACTGACTTCATCGCCAGAATATTCTTTATCAGAAACAGGTAAACCAATTGATGATAAAAAATTGATTTGGCTTGGGTTTAAAATGTCTAAAAGCTTATACATATCCTGCCTCCACCATATAAAAATATAACTACTAATT
>CAMWVK010000038.1 GCA_947177675.1 uncultured Mucispirillum sp. | reverse complement strand
AATCTCTTTACCCTACAAAAGTTTAAACTGTAATAAACATACAAACTGTCAGCAGGTAAGACACTTCGGTTATTTCATTCCCTCTGTGAGACATAAATTATTTTTTTCCTAAAAACCTATGTCATTCAGAGCCTTTGGAGAAAAGCTGGAATATGCAAATCTCTTTACCCTACAAAAGTTTAAACTGTAATAAACATACAAACTGTCAGCAGATAAGACACTTCAGTCATTTCATTCCCTCTGTGAGACATAAATGTTTTTTATCCTAAAAACTTATGTCATTCAGAGCCTTTGGCGAAGAATCTAGATTATGCAAATTTCTACTGTATGAAATAAATTATATTCATAAAATGCTTGTTATTGACTAAATAAGCTATTTATATTGCTTAGTCCAGTATTTTTGATTAGTTCATTAGGATAGCAGGAAACTGTCAAAAAAATGTATTTTTTAAATAATTTAAGGCAGATTATGTTATCTGCCTTTATAATGTATAATTAGTTGAGTTAAAAAATATGTTATTTTGTTCTTGTATATGCTATTGGACCGCCTACTCTGCCCCATGGGTCTACATGGAAGAAAAATGAATTGCCGCTGCCATCTTTAACATACACTCTAAAAGCCTGCATACCTTTACCTGCTCTATTAAATACTTCTACGGATTCTATATAGTAGCCTTTTAAATTTTGTATGTATTTTTCAACAGCATTTTTTGCCTGATTAGCTGTAATAATTACTGGCTCACCCACAGCCATGCCTTTACCTGCTCTTGGTCTATAAGCATCACTTGTGCATAACGGGCAGTCAGGATAAGGACAGTTATAATATGCACTATCACTACCGTTTTTGTTTTGTGTTCCAGCATTACTTTGAGCAAAAACAAACCCTGCCATAACAAAAATCAAAAGCAATGATAATAACATTCGTTTCATAAAATACCTCCAAAACTTATATACTTATACTACAACTCTCTCATAAATGTGACAAGTAAATACATATAAAGTTCAATAAATTTAATATAATTTTTAATTATTTTGTACTGTATCAGCTAAAGGACCTTTTGCAAAGCCAAATGGATTAACAAAATAATATAACCTGTTACCTGCACTGTCTTTAACATTTACTTTGTATGCAGTTCCTCTGTGTACTTGTATTTCTTCTGTAGATATAATAGTGTAGCCTTTTAAGTTAGCAATAGCCTGTTTAACAACTTCTTCTGCTTGAGCTATAGTTGTAACTGTTATCTGACCATTATTCATTCCATGACCCTTGCCATGTCCCATACCATAGCCGTAACCACAGCCAGTATTACAGAAATTATCAACTGCTTCAGCAGATATAGGACCTCTTGTAAAACCAAATGGAGTTACAATATAATATTCTGTGCTGCCTGCGGCATTTTTTACAGCAACTTTATAACCTGTGCCTCTGTGAAACTGTATTGCTTCAGAACCTGTTACTGAATAACCATTTTTTGATGCAATAAAATCTTTAACAATATCTTCAGCCTGAGCTGATGATGTAACTTGTGTGCCATTAGACCAGCATTCACCCATGCCCTTTTGTGCATAAGCAAATGATCCTAATGCTAAAACAATAAATGATATTAAAAATAATTTTTTCATGATTCCACCTCATCTTTATATATCTATAATATTTTTATACAGCTGTTTTCAAATAAGTAGATAACTTTATTTAAAATAAGTTCATTTTTCCATTTTAATTACTGCATTATAATAAACTATTCAAATAAATATTAATATTTAATAGACAGCACATTTATATAAAAGTTTGTTAAAAAAATGAAGTATTTTAAAAAAAGAATAAAGTATAAAGTATTATAAAGAAGTTACAGCAATAAATAATAAAGTATGAATTTAAAAAAGAATAAAAAAAGGCTGCTTATTAAGCAGCCAAAAATCGGGGCGACAGGATTTGAACCTGCGACATCATGTTCCCAAGACATGCGCGCTACCCCTGCGCTACGCCCCGTCCGAGAGTATTATGTATATATTAAACTTTTATTCTTGTCAATAGTTTTTTTTAAAATGGATATAAATTTATTCCATCATTTTCACTAATTGCAGGCTGCTGTTATCAGTATATAAAAATTATTCTACATTAAAGCTGCTTTTATTACTCAATTAAGAGCAGTATTAGGCAGTATATATAAAAAAAGGATAGTTTTTATTTCTATCCCTTATAAAAATTAGTTATGTTTCAATTTTATTTTTCTGTGATATTCTTGTAAAGAATATACCTCAAACCTGCCAAAGTCAGCTTTTTCTTTTAAACCATCAACTGCAGCTGCAATACCTGAAAAAGTAGAAGTCATAGGCACACCTTTTAATAATGCAATAGAGCGTGTTTTAATTTCATCTGTAACTGCATCTTCTCCATCTTCCCTTGTCATTATAATCCACTGGATTTTATCTTCATTTAAAAGGTCTACAAGGTTTGGACGACCTTTTGATATTTTAAACACTGCATCTGATTTAATATTATTATCATAAAGCATTGTAGAAGTGCCTTCTGTTGCATAAATATTAAACCCAAGCTCTGCTAAATCTTTTAGATACGGCACAGCTCTTTCTTTATCTCTGTTATTAAGAGATACAAAAATATTTCCGCTTTCTGGAAGTTTACCACCCGCAGCAATTTGAGATTTAAGATATGCAAGCCCTTTACTTGTATCCATACCCATAACTTCACCAGTAGAGTGCATTTCTGGGCTTAAAAATATATCTGCCCCTATAAATTTAGAAAATGGAAATACTGCTTCTTTAACGGTTGTATATGGAGGAATAATTTCTTCAATAAAGCCAATTTCTGACAGTGTTTCACCAAGCATACATCTAACTGCATATTTTACTAATGGTGCTCCAATAGATTTACTTACAAATGGTGCTGTTCTTGATGCTCTAGGGTTTGCTTCAATAATATATACCTGATTATTATGCACAGCATACTGTATATTCATAAGACCGCATACATTTAATTCTTTTGCTAATGCAATCGTGTGGCTTCTAATAGTATCAAGTATTTCTTTGCTTAATGTCATAGCAGGAATAACTGCTGCAGAATCTCCAGAATGAATACCTGCTGGCTCTACATGCTCCATAATGCCGCCAATAACAGTAGTTTTTCCATCAGATATACAGTCTACATCAACTTCCACTGCATCATTTAAAAATTTATCTATTAGTATAGGATTATCATCAGAAATCTGAACTGCATATTTTATATATCTTTCAAGTGTTTCACGAGTATAAGCTATAACCATACCTCTGCCGCCTAAAACAAATGACGGACGCACAAGAACTGGATAATTTATTCGTTCTGCGATATTTAACGCTTCCTGCTCTTTATAAGCAATACCATTTTCTGGCTGTTTTATATTAAGTTTATTAATAAGTTTTTGGAATCTATCTCTGTCTTCTGCAAATTCTATACTGTCAGGGTTAGTACCTATTATTTTTACACCGCAGTTTTCAAGCTCTCTTGCAAGATTTAAAGGTGTCTGACCGCCAAACTGAACAATAGCACCAACACATTTTTCTCTTTCATAAATATGCAGAATATCTTCAATAGTTAATGGCTCAAAATAAAGTTTATCACTTATATCATAGTCAGTAGAAACTGTTTCTGGGTTAGAGTTTACCATAATGCAGTCATATCCTGCCGCTTTTAAAGCAAAAGAAGCATGAACACAGCAGTAATCAAATTCAATACCCTGACCAATCCTGTTTGGACCACCACCTAACACCATAATAGATTTTCTATTATTTTCAAGGCGTGCAGGCTCAGAATATTCACTATAAGATGAATAATAATATGGAGTTTTTGCATAAAATTCACCAGCACATGTATCAACTGCTGCATAACTTGGTGCAATATTTATTTCTTTCCTTTTATCTCTAATGGCTTTCTCTGTTACATTTAATAAAAAAGCTATTTGTTTATCAGAAAATCCAAACTCTTTCGCCTGAATAAAAAGCTCTTTATCTTTTGATAAATTATCAAGACTGCCAGCTGATTTTATTTCATCTTCAAAAGCTGTAATTTCCTGTAAATGCCTTAAAAAGTATTTATCTATTTTAGAATATTCATATATAGTATCAACAGAACAGCCTCTTTTAAAAGCAGCTCTTACAGCAAAAACTCTGTCTGCCTTTGGCACCTGCAGTGCAATATTTAATTCTTCATCTGTCATATTTTCATAAGGCTCATCTTTACCGTCTGCACCAAAACCACTTCTGCCGATTTCAAGGGAACGAAGTGCTTTTTGGAATGACTGTTTAAAAGTTTTACCAACAGCCATTGCCTCACCTACTGATTTCATTTGAGTGCCAAGAGTGGAATCTGCCTTTTGAAATTTTTCAAAAGTAAATCGTGGTATTTTTGTAACTATATAGTCAAGGGCTGGTTCAAAGCAGGCTGGTGTTTCACCTGTAATGTCATTAATTAATTCATCAAGAGTATATCCAACAGCCAATAATGCTGCAATTTTTGCAATAGGGAAACCTGTAGCTTTAGAAGCAAGTGCAGAAGAACGAGATACTCTGGGGTTCATTTCAATAATAATTCTTCTGCCGTTTTTTGGATTAACTGCCCATTGAACATTTGCACCGCCTGTTTCCACACCTATTGCCTGCATAACTCTTAAACTGTCATCACGCATTGCCTGATATTCTCTATCAGTTAATGTTTGTATTGGAGCTACAGTAATAGAATCACCAGTATGAACTCCCATAGGGTCAAAGTTCTCAATAGAACATACAATTACAGCATTATTCTTTTTATCTCTCATCACTTCCATTTCATATTCTTTCCAGCCAAGAAGTGATTCTTCAATTAAAACTTCACTGTTGCGGCTTTCAAAAAGACCGCGGGTAACAATTTGATGAAATTCTTCCTTATTATGAGCAATACCGCCGCCTGTTCCTCCAAGAGTAAAACCTGGTCGGATAATTAATGGCCATGTGCCAATAGCTTCTGCAACTGCCACAGCTTCCTGCATAGTATGTGCTGAACCTGAACGAGGTAAATCAAGCCCTATTTCTTTCATAGTCTTTTTAAAAAGCTGCCTGTCTTCTGCTTTATTAATACTTTTAACAGAAGCACCAATCATTTCTACACCATATCTTTTTAATACACCTTTATCATAAAGCTCTACAGCTAAATTTAATGCTGTCTGCCCGCCAAGAGTAGGAAGAAGAGCATCTGGTCTTTCTCTTCTTATTATCTCATGTAAAATATCTGCTGATAATGGCTCAATATATGTTCTATCTGCAAATTCTGGGTCTGTCATAATTGTAGCAGGATTTGAGTTTACAAGCACTATTTCATAACCTTCATTTTTTAAAGCTTTACATGCCTGCACACCAGAATAGTCAAACTCACAGCCCTGACCTATTACAATAGGACCTGCACCTATAATCATTACTTTTTTTATGTCATTTCTTTTAGGCATCTTAACGCTCCATCATTTTTCTAAAAGTTTCAAAAAGATAAAGAGAATCATTTGGTCCAGGTGCAGCCTCTGGATGATACTGAACACTGAAAAATGGCTCATTTCTATGCCTAATACCTTCTAATGTATTATCATTCATATTTATATGAGTTATTTCTAAACACGATGGTATATTTTTAATATCAAGAGCAAAGTTATGGTTTTGTGATGTAATTTCTACCTGATTAGTTATTAAGTTTTTTACTGGATGATTAAGACCGTGATGACCAAACTTTAACCTGTAACATGAGCAGCCAGCAGAAATACCCATAATTTGATGACCTAAACATATACCCATTAAAGGCACTTTACCTGTAAAATATTTTGCAGCCTCTATTGCATAATGCAGAGATGAAGGGTCAGCTGGTCCGTTTGATAAAAACACACCATTTGGTTTCATTTCCATAACTTTTGCAGCATCATAACCAGCAGGCACAACTGTAACCTGCATATCATAAGCTGCAAGACTTCTTAATATATTATATTTTATGCCAAAATCATAAGCCACAACTTTATATGTGCCTTCTTCATTCCATTTAAAAACTTCGCCAGCTGTAACACGAGATGCATAGTCCTGATTATCAAGTCCTTCCCATGCTTTTGCTTTAGCTACAGCCTCTTCTATAGTAATATTTTCATCACTGCAATGTAAAAAGCCTTTTAAAGAGCCCTGCTCCCTAAGCATTAGTGTAAGCCTTCTTACATCTATTCCTGCAATAGCTGGAATATTATGTTTTTTTAATATATCCTGTAAGCTGATTTGAGATGAATAGTTAGATGGTTCATTAATATCACAAACTATAAGCCCGTTTAAAAAAAGACTGCGTGATTCTAAAAAGTTTAAATCAATACCATAGTTACCGATTTCTGGAGCTGTAAGCGAAACAAACTGACCTGCATAAGATGGGTCACTTATAATACCTTCATAACCACTCATTCCTGTATTAAATACTGTTTCTCCAAGCTTATCAAAAGGGGCACCAAAAGAATAACCCTTAAATACTTCTCCATTTTCAAGAGCAAGAAAAGCTTTTTTTAAGCGTTTATCTTTCCAATTAAACCTCATATAATCTTACCCCATATTTATTGATTTTGCAGTTTTATCTAAAAGCAGGCAAAACTTCAGTATATTATAGATAAGCCGATTTATTGTCAATAAATAATTTTTATTATTTTTTAAAAAGATTTTTAACTAATAAGACATATATTACACTGTCAATAAAAAGCCTTATTCCTTAAATTTTTAAGGAATAAGTATAAATTTATTTGATAAAAAGCATTTCCCTGTATTTAGGAAGCGGCCATAAAGTATCTGATACAATTTTTTCTAATCTATCCACTACTTCTCTTAATTCAGCCATAGCTTCAAGTATTTCTTCATGCAGCCCTGTAACAGCTTTTTCCATTTTTTCAGTTTTTTCTGTTAAGTCTTCAAGTCCTTTACCTAAAAGCTCTACATTTCTTTTTAATGCATCAACACCAACAGTAATGCCAGCATCTGTTGCTGACTTAACTGCAGAAAGTTCTGTTTTAAATTCTTCAATAACAGCAGGTAAAATATTATTACGCACAATATTTAAAGCAATTTCGCCTTCTATGCGTATCTTACGGTGATATTCTTCTAAAAATACTTCAAATCTTGATTGGAGTTCTTTTTTAGAATAAACACCATATTTACCAAAAAGGTCAATATTTTTATCATTTATTAAACTGCGAAGAGCATCCATTGTAGTAACAGCATTTGGAAGCCCTCTGCGTGCTGCTTCTTCTTTCCATTCATTAGTATAGCCATCGCCGTTAAAAATAACTCTTTTATGTGTTTTAATAATATCTTTTAATACTTTTTGAAGTTCATTATTAAAAGCTTCTTCATTTCCTACATAGCTTTCAAGTTTTCCTGCAATATAATCAAAAGAATCTGCTACAATAGTATTTAATACTGTCATTGGACCAGAACATGACTGGCTTGAACCGGGTGCTCTAAATTCAAATTTATTGCCAGTAAATGCAAATGGACTTGTTCTGTTTCTATCTGTCGCATCTTTTGGTAAATTTGGCAAAGTATCTACCCCTATCTGCATAACACCTGCTTTATGTTTAGAGTTATTTTCTCCCTTTTCTATATTTTCAATAACTTCATTAAGCTGGTCACCAAGATATATAGAAATAACTGCTGGTGGTGCTTCATTTGCACCAAGCCTGTGGTCATTTCCTGCATGAGCAACTGTTGCTCTAAGCATATCAGCATGAATATCAACTGCTCTAATAATACCACATAGGACAGTTAAAAATACTGCATTCTGCTGCGGATTATTACCAGGGTTTAAAAGGTTTGTATCTCCATAATTAATAGACCAGTTATTATGTTTACCACTGCCATTTACTCCTGCAAATGGTTTTTCATGTAAAAGGCAGACAAATCCATGCCTGTCTGCTACAAGACGAAGTGTATCCATAATAAGCATATTATGGTCTACAGCTAAGTTTAAATCTTCAAACATTGGTGCAAGTTCAAACTGACTTGGAGCAACTTCATTATGGCGTGTTTTAGCAGGCACACCTAATCTCCATAACTCATCTTCTACTTCATTCATAAAGTTAAGGACTCTTTGCTGAATAGAGCCAAAATAGTGGTCTTCTAACTGCTGATGTTTTGGCGGTGTTGCACCAAAAAGAGTCCTGCCAGTTTGTAGTAAATCAGGTCTATGAAGATAAAACTTTTTATCTATTAAAAAGTATTCCTGTTCAGCACCAAGAGTAATTGTAACTTTTTCTTCTTTTAACCCAAAGCATTTCATAAGCCTTTGAGTAGATGAGGAAAGGCACTGGATAGAGCGTAAAAGTGGTGTTTTTTTATCAAGAGCCTCACCAGTATATGAACAAAAAGCAGTTGGAATACATAAAGTAGCACCATTTGCATGTCGTTTAATAAATGCTGGGCTTGTAGGGTCCCATGCTGTATATCCCCTTGCTTCAAATGTTCTCCTTAAACCTCCAGATGGAAATGATGAAGCATCTGGCTCACCAATAATTAAGTTTTTTGCAGAAAATGAAAAAACAGCATTATCCCCTTCTACTTCTAAAAATGAATCATGTTTTTCAGCAGTTGAGCCAGTTAATGGCTGAAACCAATGTGTAAAGTGAGTTGCACCTCTTTCTATTGCCCACTGTTTCATGCCATGAGCAACATCAGCTGCAATTTCTGGGTCAAGCTGTGCTCTATTATTAATAGTATTTAATAA
>CAMWVK010000037.1 GCA_947177675.1 uncultured Mucispirillum sp. | reverse complement strand
AATTTTATTAATATAAGCAGCTGAAAAGTTTTTAATATAAGTTTTTTTCTTAATAAACTCACCAATAAGTTTATTATTTTCATTGCTTACATTCTCTTGAGGAACAGTATGAATGAGCATAATAAATAGTTATCTATACTCACAGTTTGTTTATCCAGCAAATGGGGTTTGATAACTAAATGTTATGGAATAGAATGTATTAATCAAATATAATACTAATTATTTTCTTCTGTTTCTTCTGGAGTATCTTCTATCTCAACAAATTTTACTCTATTGCGGACAATATCAGTTAATGCCTTTGATGTAACTTTTTCACCTGGTTTTAAATCAGCCAGAACAGTAGTATCATCAGGGTTGTTTAATTCTCTAGCACGAAGTGCTGCTAAATGAACAAGTTTAAATCTACTGTCCACATTTTTTTGGTTAATAACTCTTTCAATATCTAAAAATGCCATTATAATCTCCTTATTATATATTCATAAATTCATCTATGCTGTTATACTGATTAGTTCTAAGTTTTTCTGCAAGATAGACTGTTTCTAATTGTTTAAAGGCTTCATCACTTGCATCATTAATTATTAAATAATCATATTTTTTAAAATATTCAACTTCTTTTTTTGCATTTTCTAATCTTAATGCAATATTTTCTGCTTTATCAGTGCCTCTGTTTTCAAGTCTTGATTTAAGTTCATCAAGGCTTGGGGCAGCAATAAATATAAAAGTTGCAATATTATCAAGCTTTTCTTTTAACTGCATTGCTCCCTGTGGGTCAATATCTAAAAATATATCTATACCTTCACTTAATACATTGTTTATCTGTTTTTTAGATGTGCCATAATAATTTCCATGCACTTCTGCCCATTCTAAAAAGTCATTATTATCTATCATTTGTTTAAAAGTATCTTTATCTATGAAAAAATATTCTCTGCCATTTACTTCATTTCCTCTAGGTGCTCTCGTAGTATATGAAATAGAATATTTTACAGCAGGATATTTATTTATAAGCATAGAGCATAGCGTAGATTTACCTGCCCCGCTTGGTGCTGAAATTATATATAACCTGCCTTTATTCATAAGACCTCCAAGGTATGTAGGGCTATTTAATTATAAAACAATTAATTAGTCAATATCTAAATTAATAATTTATAGAACAGGTTGTATAATTTTGTTGTTACCAGTCTTTAATATATTATATTCACTGCCATATATTTCTTGTAAAAGGCTGCTTGTGATAACATCTTCTGTTTTTCCTCTTGCAAGTATTTCACCGTTTTTTATAACAAGAGTATTTTCTGCAAACCATAAAAGATGGTTAGGGTCATGACTGCATGCAATAATAAGTTTGCCAGTTTCTGCAAGTTTTTTTAGTATTTTCCATATATTGATTTGGTTATTAAAGTCAAGAGCACTTGTAGGCTCATCAAGTATCATAACTGGAGAATTTTGTGCAATAGAGCGTGCAATTAAAGTAAGCTGTCTTTGACCACCGCTTAATGCTGTAACAGGCTTGTCAGCAATATCAGTAATGTCTACCATATCTATCGCTTTTTCTGCTTCTTTGTAATCTTCCTTTTTAAAACCAAATATACCACCCATATATGGCGACCTGCCCATTAAAACAATTTCTCTGATAGTAAAAGGAAAGGGAGGTTTATGCTCCTGTGGAACATAAGATATTAGTTTTGCAAGTTTTGGAGTATTTAATTTGTTAAAATCTATATTATTTATTTTAATCTGACTTCCTGTATGCTTTAAAAGCCCTAATATACATTTAAAAAATGTAGTTTTGCCGCTGCCATTAGGTCCCATTAAACCCCATAAACTGCCCCTTTCCGCATTAAATGATACATTTTTTAAAATATGGTTATTACCATAGTAAAAGTTTAAGTTTTTAATTTCAAGCATATATCACCTAATTAAACAGTCTGCCGCTTTTTGCACGAAGTATCCATATTAAAAATGGAGCACCTATTATAGAAGTAATAATTCCAATAGGTATTTCTCCAGCAGTTAATGTTCTTGCAATTGTATCGCATATTAATAAATATACTGCACCACCAAGGCTTGCAATAGGTATTACAAATCTGTTATCTGGCCCTGTGAGAAGCCTTGCAGCATGGGGCATCATTAAACCAACCCATGCAATAATACCAGCACTTGAAACACATACTGCCGTCATTAATGTGGCTGTTATTATGAAAATAGTCTTATATGCTTCTGGATTTATTCCTAATGTTTTTGCATCTTCATCACCAATAGACAGCAGATTTAATTTCCATGCAAAAACCCAGGATATTATAAAGCAGATTAAAATTATAAAAGCATTTACATATATATCACTCCATGACGCATGATATAATCCACCCATCATCCAGAAAGTTATTTCTCTAAGCTGTGTATCTTCTGATAAATATTTCATAATGGATACAAGTGCTGAAAAAATAGAGCCAATAATTACACCAGAAAGCACAAGTCCCACTGTATTTATTTCTCCTTTCTGTCTTGCAAGTATATATGATGAAAGCACAGCAAATAATGCAAATATAAATGCACTGATTTGAACAGGAAGAAAAAGGGCAGGAAATACGATTGCAAGAGCTGCACCAAAGCTTGCCCCACTTGATGCACCAAGTATAAATGGTTCTACAAGCGGGTTTCTAAAACATCCTTGGTATAATGCTCCTGCCGTAGAAAGTGCAATACCTGCAAGTATTGCCATTATTACTCGCGGCATACGCATATTCCACACAATAGCCATATCTCTTTTTGATATTTCTTCAAAGCTGAAGTTTGTTAATTTATATAAAATAATATTTAATACTGTTTTAGGAGAAAGCTCTGAATTACCAGATATAACAGCAAAAAGCACTGCACAAAAAAGTATTATTATAAGCAGTAAAATAATAATTTTTCTTTTATCTTCTGATATGCTAGAAATCATTTTCTACTGTCCAGTTAAGCAGCTGCTCACTTCGTAATGCTTTTGCAGTTTTATCATCTACATTATATACTTTTTTATAAAAATCTAATGCAAACTGATGCACTTTAATATCTGTAAAAAGTTCAGGATAAGCAGCTTTTGCAATAATTAATATATCAAGTGGATATTCTACTCTGCGGGAGCAGTTCATAGGTGTCCATGGCAGAGCATACACTCGCTTATTCTGCACGGCTTTTAACTGGTTTAAGTTCTTATAATATGGAGCTTGCAGCAATTCATTTGCAGGGTGATACCCATTTTGTGTTGGTAAAAGTATAACATCAGGGTCTATTGCATAAACTTGTTCGCCGCTTAATATAATATTATTTCCTTTACCAGTATATGCATTTTTTGCATTAACAATATTTTCTATAATATATGATTCTGGGGTATTTATTCCAGAAACCATACCAGAGCCGCCTTGTTTTCTTGCTGCTGGATTTAAACCAAAATATAAAACAGTTGGTTTTTCTTTTATATTTTTAGTTCTGTTTCTTACCATTTTTTCTGTTTCATTTAAATATTCATAAAGTTTTAATGCCTTATCTCTCTGCTTAAACACATCGCCTAAAACACGCATTTCTTCTTTCATAGATGAAAGGTCTGCTTTGCCGTAATAAGTAGGAGAGAATAGCACAACTAATGGAATATCAAGAGATTCTATCATATTAATAGTTTTTTCAAGTTGAGCAGGGTCGCCACCCCTAAAATAAGAACCGCCAGATACTGTGCAGTCACCAACTCTTAATATTATTAGCTGAGGGTCTGCTTTTGCAAGTGTTTCATAATTTAATATATTACCTTGTGGAGAATTAAAGCATGGTATATCATTAAGCCAAGGATGCAGATATTTCATTGTATTTACACCTTTAGCTGTATATGTTTTGCCATCTGTTGTTTCATAAGTATATTTATAATCTCTCTTCATACTCCATGAGCCTATAGCACTTACTTTTTCTATAACTCCAAGATGAGTCATAACACCTTCAATAAATCCATCATCTATTGTGGCTACTCTTTTTAAATTATCAGGTATATTTATTTGTTTGCCACGCATATCTGTAATAGTATATGCAAAACTCTGCATAGATGAGAATATAAATAAAATAATAAAAAACTTTTTCATAATTCACCTTTACATGAATTGCATATATATTTGCCATTAATTAAAGATACTGCATTTTCCGCAGTTTTTTCACCGCATTCTGCACATATATATGAATTAAATATTTTTGCTTTTTCAGGAAAGTCCATATTTACTTCTTTAATAGTAAAAAGTTTTTCTTCATCAGTTGACAAAATATATTCCATTCTTTCTTCTTTATTATGAAAATTCTGCATATCATTTAATACAAATCTGGCTTTTTTACCATTTTTACGGTTAAAAATATTAAAAGCCTGTTTGCCTGTATATAAAATACGCATAGCACCTGTTCCAATAGTAGCTTTTAATATAACCTGCACAGCATCCACTCCGCAGGCATCTGTTTCAGCAATACATACTATATCTTCATCATTAATATTACCTTTTATATCAAGATGTTTTAATGCAAGAAGGCTTACTTTATAACCAATTGCAAGTCCTGAACATTTATGTCCATGAAATTCTGCTGATTTTTCCCATAAATTGTTATCCATAATTTACCTCGTAACACAATACATTATATGTGTGTTACTATATAATATTTTTGATAATTCTGTCAATAATAAGTTGTTTATGGAATTCATAATATTAGGTATGACTTTATTAGATAAGAAAAATGTTTAAAATATTTTACAGATATGTGCAGATAGTTTAATAAGCAGGAAATACTTTGAAATTTGTTCCCTGTAAGGCTAAAAATCTGTTGCAGTCGTTATAAAAAAGTAACTGTTTTATATACTTTGCTTTACAGGCTTAAACTATAACTATGTTGTTTTATATTATCTTTAAATTTTTTATACAGCTTAATTTAGTTAAGATAGTCATTTAACCGTTTTTTAAGAGCTTTCTTTTTCAGTTTTTCTAATGCTCTATTTTCAAGCTGTCTTACACGCTCTCTAGAAACACCCATACTTTCACCAAGTTCTTCTAATGTTTGAGGCTGTCCGCCATCAAAACCATATCTTTTAATAATAATTTCGGCTTCACGAGGGTCAAGACTTGATATGATTTCATCAATTGATGATTTTAATGTTTTTGCAATAATAACTTTTTCCACATTAGAATCTTCATCTTCTATAGAGTCAAGAAAGGTTTTATCTTCATCATTTCCTATATAATTATCAAGAGACAGATATGATTTAGAAGCCATCAATACTTCTTCAATTTCTTCTATATCAATATCTGTAGCTTGTGATATTTCTTTAACAGATGGAGTTCTGCCAAGTTCCTTTGTAAGTTTTTCTGTTGCTGAATTAATCTTATAAAGATAAGCAGTATGTTTTACTGGCATTTTAACAGCACTGCCTTGCTCATTAACAGCCTGTATTATAGCCTGCTTAATCCACCATACTGCATATGTGATTAATTTAGTACCCTTTGACGGGTCATACCGTTTTGCTGCTTCTAAAAGACCAATATTACCTTGATTTATTAAATCAAGTAATGGAACATCCTGATTTTTATATTTATTTGCAATGGATACTACAAACTTTAAATTAGCAAGAATAAGTTTTTTTAATGCTTCTTTATCTCCCTGCTGTATTTTATATCCAAGTTCCATTTCTTCTTCATGTGTATATGGTTTATATGCAGAAATATTTTTAAAATACTGCTGCATAGCATCTTCTGTTGCACTGCCATTAAGTTCTGTTACAGGGTCAATATTTAAATCTAATATTTCATCATCTAAATTAGAAAAATTATCCTGTATATTATCGTGTAATTTATCTTCCATATTATACCTTGAAAAAATATAAAATACTATATCACAAATTATATGCTTTGTCATTTATTACTTTTATAGACATTTAAAATTATTTTTTATAATTTGGTTTATGACAAATAATTGATAAAATAGTCTAAAAGATATTTTAGAAATTTATAAATAATCAGCATGCTTTAAAACATACTGATTATTTTTATAGATATTTATTATATGGAATATTTTACATAAATGTATCAGAAAGAATATTGTTGCCCCAGCTGTGCCCATTTATTTTATTTTCAACAGATGCTGATTTAGGTATGCCATTTGCACCATTTCTTGTAACAATTTTATTTTTAGCTGCATCATATTCATATAATGTAGCTATCCAAATACCTTCATTTTCACTTACAAGGCTGTAGCATGTATTACCAACAAGTGGAACACGAGGTTCTTTGCCAGCAAAAATACGCACTAAGTTTTCAGCAACAACTTTCGCTGTAGCATTTGCAATAGTTCCTGATTTTGGCATTTCAGTAACAGGTGCAGAATCAATTGCATCACCAATAATATATACATCCTTAACTATTGTAGATTCAAAAGATTTAGCATCAACACCTGCCCATTTTTTATCTGGTTCAACAAGTCCAAGAGTAAATACAAGTTCGCCAGCTTTTTGGTTAGGAACAAAGTTAATCAATGAACCTTGAAAATCGCCTTTATTAGTTTTGACGATTTTCTTATCATAATCTATACCAGTAACTTCAACACCAGAATGATATGTTAATACATCTTTATAAAGGTTATTGAAAGCTGCTTCAAATAATGGTTTTTTACTCATTATTTGTGGGTTAGGGTCAAGCACTATAACTTTTGCACCTTTTTTAAGAGCTTCGTTTCCAAATAAGCATGCTCTTTCATATGGTCCAGGCGGGCAGCGGTATAAAGCAAGAGGTGTTCTAAATATTATAGTATCCCCAGCTTTAATTTTGCTTACCATATCTTTAAGCTGCAATGTTTGTGGGCCAGCAATCCAAGCATGTGGTATTTCTTTTTGTCTTTCTACTGTAAAATTAAGAGCAGGGTCATAATCCATACTGATACCAGGAGAAACTATTAATTTATCGTATGCAAAATCGCCAGCACTTGTTTTTATTATTTTTTTCTCGCCATCAAGTCCTGTAACTTCTGCTTGAATAAATTCTATTCCATATTTTTCTGCCAGTTTAGTTAATGGCATAGTAATTTCTGAAATATCTCTTAAACCAAAAATAACTTCGTTACTCATAGCACAAGATACATGGTTATCATTTCTATCTATAAGTATAACATTTATAGAGGGGTTTAACAATTTTAAATATTTAGCAGCAGTAGCACCACCATAGCCACCGCCAGCTATAACAACAGTGTTACCTGACTTTTTAGGTGCAGTAGTGGAAGCAGTTTCTGCAGGTTTTGCCGTTTCAGCAGGTGCTGCTGTAGTTTCTGTTGATTTTTTGCAGCCATAAAGTCCTAATATAGATAAAGATGCTGCAGAGACTGCTGTTGTTTTAACAAAATTTCTTCTTGAAAGTTTTTTCATATATGCACCTCAATTATTTAAGTGAAGAAAAATATTCAGCTAATGCTCTTAATTCTTCATCACTAATTTCTTTTACAACATCCATTTCAAGAGCTCTGCCTTCTGTATTTCTTTTGTTATTTTTATATTCAAGTAATGCATGGTATAAGTAAGTAGGAGTTTGTCCGCCAATTATAGGGATACCAGTATCTTTAATATTATTACCATTTGTTACATGGCATGATATACATGTTTCTAAGTTCTCACTTGCTTTGCCTTTATTAACAAGGTCTTGATTTAAAGGATAGTTAGTAGGAACCCATGGTCTGCTTGAATACCAGTCAGCCATTGCTTTGATTTCATCTTCAGAATATCCTTTAAAGAATATCTGCATAAGTGTAGAATATCTTTTTGGAGCTTGTTCTTTACCATCAACCACTGTTGGTTTCATATCCATCATAGATGTGATAAGAAAATCTTTGTGCTGTCCACCAATAGATGGAATAGCATCACTTACTGCAGCTCCAGCTGTTCCATGACAGGAAGAACAAAAATTGCCATATCTTCTGCCATCTTCATTTTCTTGAGCCATTGCTGCATTTGATGAAACTGCAATCAGCAATACAGCAAATGTAAACTTAATAATGCTTTTGTGCATAGTATCCTCCTTATTATTTATGGTCTGAACCATATCTAATAAGACTATTATAGTCTTATTTTTAGATAAAGCAAGTAAATAATATTAATTTCAGTATTTTTATAAATAATAAAAATAACTGTTTAAGATGTTGTAATTGTTTTTAGAATTTACAAAAAAAATATTATAAAAAGAATAAAAACAATACTTAAAAATATCTGTTAATTTATTCATATTCTGTTTTAGGAGGGTATCTATCTGGCATGACGGAAGAAAGCCAGGTATAGTCTTTATAGTATGTTGGATATATTTCTTCTAGTTTTTTATAAAAAGATGCTGAATGGTTGTGGTGATAGTAGTGTGCAAGTTCATGGTTAATAATGCAGTCAATAGCAGTAAGTGGAGCAAGAATTAATTTTTCATTAAGTGATATATGGTTATTAATATTACCAAAGGAACCCCATATGCTTTTATATATTCCTATTGTTATTTTACCTATTCTTATATTTAATTTATCAGAGTAGTTTTTAATTCTTTCTGAAAATATAATACAAGCCTGTTGATGATAAAATTCAAGTATATTATTTTTAGTATTTAAGTTTTTATTTGAATAAATAATCAAATTATCATCATCTATTTTATATGTGTCATTTAAATCTAAATCTAGTTTAAAAGTATAGATTTTACCTAAAAATAATATTTGATTTTTTTCAATTTTTATTTTAGAAATGAAAGGATGTGATGCTTTATATCC
>CAMWVK010000036.1 GCA_947177675.1 uncultured Mucispirillum sp. | reverse complement strand
TCCATACATTGTATAATGCAGTGCGGTTTTAGTGAAAATAAAAGAGATGATGAAATAATAGAATATATATTAAAGTTAAATAAAGATGGTAAAATATGAGAATAGCAGATTTTGAAATAGGAAAGGGAAAAACATTTATTATAGCAGAGCTTTCAGCAAACCATAATGGAAGCCTTGATTTGGCTGTGAAAACTATTGAGGCGGCTGCTCGTGCTGGAGCAGATGCTGTGAAACTGCAGACATATCGTGCAGATACTATCACTCTTAATTCTAATGATGAAAATTTTGTTATAAGAAATAATTCTTTATGGGACGGCTTAACATATTACCAGCTTTATAATAAAGCATATACTCCATGGCAGTGGCATAAAACATTAAAAGAAACTGCTGAAAAGTCAGGGCTTATATTTTTTTCTTCCCCTTTTGATAAAATGGCAGTAGATTTTTTAGAAGAATTAAGTGTTCCAGCTTATAAAATTGCATCTTTTGAAATAAATGATTTGCCTTTAATAGAATATGCAGCTAAAAAAAACAAGCCTGTTATTATTTCAACAGGAGTTGCAGATTTTAATGAAATAGAAGATGCAGTTTCTGTGTGCAGAAAAGCAGGAAATAATGATATAATTCTTTTAAAATGCACAAGCAGTTATCCTGCTCCTGTAGAAGAAGCAAATCTTTTAATGATAAAAAAGATGAGTGAAGATTTTAACTGTATTACAGGGCTTTCTGACCATACACTAAGTAATATAACAGCAGTAACTGCCGTCTCACTTGGAGCAAAAGTTATTGAAAAACATTTTATACTTGATAAATCAATTAACTCTCCAGATGCTGCATTTTCTCTTGATGAAAAAGAATTTACGAGTCTTGTAGATGATATTAGAACAGTTGAAAAATCACTTGGCAGAATAGACTATACAATAAGCCCCGCAGGACATAAAAACAGGCACTTTATGCGAAGCCTTTATGTTATAAAAGACATAAAAAAAGGGGAAAAATTTACTTCTGATAATATTGGTTCATTCCGTCCAAATTTAGGAATAAGCCCAAAATTTTATTATGAAATATTAGGCAGAAAAGCCATAATAGACATAAAAGCAAATACACCATTAAGAAATGAATTAATAGATTAAGGAGAATGATATGCCTTATAAGAAAAATATAGAAACACTTGCAAAACGCAATCCACGACTTGCTCAAATTGTTGATAATACAAAGCTGACAGGCAGATATGTGGTTGCACCATCTCAAAGAAAAGATAAACTTCCTTCTATTATTGATGTCCGATTTAACAAAAATTTTTATAATAACATAGACCCATACCGTATAGCAGAACAGGATATAAAATCAAGAAAACTAAATGTTCCTGATGTGGCAGTATTTTTAGGTTTTGGGCTTTCTTATGAGGCTTGTGAGTATATAAGACAGTGTCCAAGAGCAAGATTATTAATTATTGAAAGAGACCCTGAACTTTTAAAAACAGCATTCAGCACACACAACTGTTTAGATTTAATAAATAGTCCAAATGTTTCTTTTGCAGGATGCGAAGATATAAGATTATCTTATCCTGTTATATTTAATTTTTTTAATATGTCTTCTAATATGTATTTTTTAAAATCCATCAATGTTATAGAACAGCCAGTATCTTTTGCAGTCCATAAAGAATACTATCTTAATTCTCTGCAAATGGTTAAAGAAGCAATAAATCAAGTTCTTTTGCTTTATGGAAATGACCCGTATGACAGTCTTTTAGGAATAAAATTTACTTTAAGAAATATACCTACTATTATTGATTATCCCGGTATTTCTGATTTGAAAGATGTATTTAAAGGGAAACCGGGGATTGTTGTGGCATCTGGTCCATCTCTTGATAAAAATATTAAATTACTAGAAGGATTAAGGGAAAAAGCTGTAATATGTGCAGCAGACGGAAGTGTTAAAATCTTAAAGCATCATAACCTGCCGCCTGCTCATCTTGTTACAAGTTTAGAACGAGTTATTGAAACATCATATCTTTTTGAGGGTTTAACAGAAGAAGATGTGAAAGATTCTTATTTAGCAGCATGCCCTGTAATAGTTCCAGAAACTTATGCAAATTTTCCCGGTGAAAAGATAATTGTTTATCGTAACTTTGCAACATTTGAATGGCTTAACATTAAAAAAGGTATATTGGATATAGGACCATCAGCAGGTAATATGGCATTTAAAGTGCTGGAATATTTAGGATGCGATCCTATAATTATGATAGGGCAGGATTTAGCTATTACTGATGATTTAGTTACTCATGCAGATGGTTTCCACTATGGCAGCGATAAGGTGTCAGAAAAAGACCTTATTGAAGTAGAGGGTAACTGTCAGCCAAAAGTTAAAACAAGACCAGTATATAAACAATTCCTGCTGCATTATGAAAGAGATATCAGCACCTATAAAGGCACAGCAGTAAATGCAACAGAAGGTGGTGCAAAAATACACGGCACTCAGATTATGACATTTCAGGAAGCTATTGATAAATATATAAAAGAAGATATTAATACTACTGCTGTAATTAAAAAGTATCTAAAACAGATAAAATATAAAGAAAAAGGAAGACAAATAAAAGAAACATTAAAAAAACTTTATCATGCAAAAGATTTCTGTAATGAAATTATTAATATATGCAGTGAAAGCCTAGAAAAATGTTTGGTAGTTGAAGAAATTCTTAGACGAACAGATGCTGCACCAGCTGGCGAAGATTATACTATATACAGAGCTAATATGAAAATATTAGAAGATACTGTGCAGAAATTTGGAACAAAAGATTTTTATTTAATTTTAATGCACTATGTGCAGTCAATTTATATAAAAATACTGCAGGATATAAACAGCATTAAATATAAACATGATGATGGGACGGAAAGAGATATTATGATGCTTTTAAAATATAAAGAACTTTATTCTGTTTTAAG
Organism: uncultured Mucispirillum sp.; assembly: GCA_947177675.1. Lineage (GTDB taxonomy): Bacteria > Chrysiogenota > Deferribacteres > Deferribacterales > Mucispirillaceae > Mucispirillum. The sequence goes on along the minus strand of CAMWVK010000036.1, from coordinate 5,911 downwards.
CAGTTTAATTAAAAAACTTATAGACGAGTTTGACATATCTATTGAGATTATGGAAAAATTTAAAGCAGATTTTGCAGCAAAAAATGAAAAATAGGTTAATTAGTATATTTATCTGCAAAGTCTAACTTTTTCTGTCAGTATATATCTTCATATAACTTAAATGATTTTGCATGCTCTGCATTACGGGTAATAAATAACACTTTATCAGGGTATAATGCTGCAATGGTGAGCGTTTTTTATAAGAATAATGAAATAGGATTGAGAACTTTTTGGAATATTATTAAAAAATAAAATATTACTGGATATTGTTTATAAGGTTTATAATCAAACTTAATTAAAGTTATTTGAAGTAATAAAGCGGGTTAAAATATTAACCCGCATAAATGTATTATAAAATATATCTGCTTAAATCTAAGTTTGTGCTTATTTCTTTAAGTTTAGACTGCACATATTCTGCATTAATAATTATTTCGCCAGCTGCATTTTCTGGTGCTTCAAAAGCTATATCTTCTAATAATTTTTCCATAATAGTATGGAGCCTTCTTGCTCCTATATTTTCATTAGAAGCATTAACTGTGCATGCAATATCTGCAATAGCATCTATACCGTCATCAGTATAAGTAATTGTTACATTATCAGCTTTTAAAAGTGCTGTATATTGTTTTGTAATAGCATTTTCAGGCTCTTTCAAAATACGCAGAAAGTCTTCTTTAGTAAGTGCATCAAGCTCTACTCTTATAGGGAAACGCCCCTGCAGTTCAGGTATCAAATCTGATGGTTTAGCCATAGAGAAAGCACCTGCTGCAATAAATAATATATGGTCAGTTTTTACTATTCCGTATTTAGTGTTTACTGTAGAACCTTCTACAATAGGCAGTAAATCTCTCTGAACACCTTCTCTTGAAACATCACCACCTCTAGAATTTCCTGTGCTTGATGAGCATATTTTATCTATTTCATCAAGGAAAACTATACCAGACTGTTCAACTCTTTTTAAAGCATTGCTTTTTACATCGTCCATATCAATAAGTCTGTTTAATTCCTGCACTTCTAATATTCCTCTTGCTTCGCTTATTTTCATTTTGCGTTTTTTCTTTTTATTTGGGAACATATTTTTCATCATATCATTTAAATCAACGCCCATATCTTGAAATCCTGCATTTGTAAGCACTTCAATATGTGGTGCTGGTTCATCAACATCTATTTCAATAAACCTGTCATTAAGCTCCCCTGCGATAAGTTTTTCTTTCATTTTATCTCTTGATTCTTTGCCAGTGCTTTCATGACCGTCCATTGAATAAGTCATAGGTTTAGGCGGCAGTAAAATATCTAAAATTCTTTCTTCTACTAAAGATTTAGCTTTTTCAATATGCAGTTCTTTCTGTTCAGAACGCACCATATTCACACCTATTTCCACTAAATCTCTAATCATAGATTCTACATCTCTGCCTACATAGCCTACTTCTGTATATTTGCTGGCTTCTACTTTTAAAAATGGTGATTTAGTAAGCCGTGCAAGTCTTCTTGCTATTTCTGTTTTACCAACTCCTGTTGAGCCTATCATAATAATATTTTTAGGTGTAATATCTTCCTGAATTTTTGCAGGCAGCTGCAGTCTTCTCCATCTGTTTCTCAATGCAACTGCTACTGCTTTTTTTGCTTTTTTCTGCCCAACTATATATTTATCAAGCTCATCTACAATTGTTTTAGGTGTAAGCTCTTCTGCCATTTATTTCTCCTTAAATTATATTTCTTCTATAATAATATTTTTATTAGTATATATACATATACTGCCTGCTATATTTATAGCTTTTTCGGCTATTTCTTTAACGGAAAGATTAGTGCTGCTGGCTAATGCTCTGCCTGCTGCAAGAGCATAAGGACCGCCTGAGCCGATAGCTGTAACTCCATCATCTGGGTCTATAACATCGCCATTGCCTGATACAACATACATTCCTGTTTTATCTGCCACTATCATCATAGCTTCAAGTTTGCGAAGATATCTGTCATTACGCCAGTCTTTTGCAAGTTCTACTGCGGAGCGTTCAAGATTAAAATTATAACTGTTTAATTTTGCTTCAAATCTATCCATTAATGTAAAAGCATCAGCCGCTGAACCTGCAAACCCACAAAGCACTTTGCCGCCAGCTAAACGGCGGACTTTTCTGGCATTATCTTTCATTACCATATTGCCAAAAGTAACCTGACCATCTGCTGCCATTGCAACTCGTTCACCTTTTCTGATTGCAACAACTGTTGTTGCCTGTATTGAATTGTTATTATGTTCCATTCTGACCTCAAAATAATTTATATAAGTTATCAGTAAATTTTACCATATAATAAAAAAGTGTAAGTAATATGTCAAACTGTTATATTACTTTTTTGAATATTTTTTACAAATTTACTTTATTTATTAAAAATATTATAATAAAATGGTAGAAATAATTTTTAAGGTATAGTATGAAATTAAGTCGCAGAATAGGTTATGCAGTTACATATTATATAGGCACTGCACTTTTGAAAACATGGAAAATAAAAAATATTAATAAGGAAGCTTATGATAAAAGCAGAAAAGAAGGCAGGCGTCCTGTGCTGGTGCTATGGCATGATTCTTTACTTCCTTTATCATTCAGCCATTACAAAGACAGTCTTGCAACAATAGCATCTGATTCAAAAGACGGAGATTTAATAGCATATATACTAGAAAAGTGGGGCTATAAGCTGGCAAGGGGTTCATCTACCCGTGGCGGCATAAAAGCAGTTATGAAGCTCGTGAAATTATGCAAAACACATAATATTGCAGCAGCTATAACTGTTGACGGTCCAAAAGGTCCACGCCATGAAGTGAAAAGCGGAGCAGTATTTATTGCAAAATGTCTTGATAATGAAATATATGCAGTTACATTAAAAACTGACAGCTTTATCAGATTTAACAGCTGGGATAAGTTTATTTTTCCTAAACCATTTGCAAAAGTGGAAGTATGGTATTCTGATGCTTTTTATGTCAGTGAAGATAAAGATGAGGCAGCATTAAAAGAGGATACAGGGAGGCTGCAGAAGTTTATGATGCAAAGAACAAGTGAAGTATATAGTGAGTTTCTTTAAAAATATGGTGAAATATGCAAATTTTGCTTTTTATATATAATTTTATACTTATTATTCTAACACCAGTATTAAGTATTGCTGGTTATTTTATACTTCGTAAAAAAGGAAAGCATCAGCATTACTGGGAAAGGTTTGGATTTATCCGTATTAATGATTTTAAACCAGTTAAATCTGTATGGTTTCATTGTGCTAGTGTTGGTGAAGTTAGAAGTATAAAAAAGATTGCAGATACTTTAAGGCAGGATAATCCAGAAATAAGCATAGTTATTTCTACAATGACAGCAGCAGGCAGGCAGGCAGCCATAGATTATATACAGGCTGATACTGCATTTCTTCTTCCTATTGAAAATTCAAGAGCAGTAAGTATGATTATATCATATATGAATGTATCTGTATTAGTAATAGTAGATACAGAATTATGGCCAAATCTGATTTTTACTGCATCAAGCTGCGTGCCTGTATTTCTTATTAATGGCAGAATATCTGATAAAACTTATAAAACATATAAAAGATTTAAGTTTATTTTTAAACGAGTGCTTAAAAGATTTAGTGCAATTATGACTAAAAGTGAGCTGGATGAAGAAAGGTTTGCAAATATTTTAGGCGACAGTGGCAAAATCATAACAGCAGGCAATATTAAATTTCAAGAAAGAAAATCAAAAGACAGTGTAAAAACTATAAAAGAGCTTGAAAATGTAAAATTTTTCTTATCTGCTTCTACTCATAAGGGAGAAGAAGAAATAATATTGTCATGGTTTGATGGTAAAATGGCTGGCTTTGATAAATTAATTTTTGTTCCGCGTCATATAGAAAGAGCTGTGGAAATAAAAGAAATAATTGAAAATTGTGGCTATACAGTTTCACTTTATTCTGAAAATGATTTTACAAAACAGGTGATGATTATTGATGCTTTTGGGCTTTTAGAAGGGCTTTATATTTCTGCAGATAAAATATTTATAGGTGGTTCTTTAAAAAAGATTGGTGGTCATAATATATATGAAGCACTGCAGTTTGAGAAAACAGTGGCAGTAGGTAAATATATGTTTTCTTTCAAGGAAATATTTGATGAGGCGAAAGAGTTTGGATTAGTTACTGTCATAAATAATAAGGCTGAAGCATGGCAATTTTTGTCTAAACTAGAAAAAAATAATAATTTTATTGATTTTTTTAATAGAATAGATAAAATTAATCAAAATACAGTATCTGCAATAACAGATACTATTAATGCAGTAATCAATAAGAAAGGAAGTTAAATGATACTTTATTATATATTAAAACCATTAGTAATGCTTTTAAATCACACACCAAGGAAATATCTGCATGGCATGGCAAAATTTATGGCTTTTTGTCTGTGGCATATATCAAAAAGCAGGCGTCATGTTGCAGTAACAAATGCAAAGATTTTAGGTGCAAAAGACCCGTATAAAACAGCAAGAAAATCATTTGATTATACATTTATGGCTTATCTTGACATTTTTTATGCTCACAGGATTGGTGATGATTATATTAAAAATCATGTTACAGTAGAGGGCAGGCAGATATATGATAAAATAAAAAATGAAGATAATAAGTTTGTATTTGTTGGAGGTCATTTCGGCACATGGAGCCTGCTTGCAACTATTGTTCCACAGGCTTTAGATACTCATGTTATAACAATAGGTCGTTCTACAAAAAATGCTGCATTAGATAAAATATTAGATGAGCTTAGGACATTTGACAGAGTAAAATATGTTACTCACAGGGGTGCTATGGAAAAACTTTCATCATATATTAATGAAGGATGTATTCCGGGGGTATATATAGACCATACAGCCACTGCAAAAGACTGTATAAATGCAAATTTCTGCGGCTATAAAGTGCCTGTTATTGCAGGTATTCCTGCTCTTTGTGCAAGAAAAAATTATCCTATAATATTTTTCTTTGGTCTTTATGACGGGCTTAATACAAAAGTTATTTTAAAAGGTCCCGTTTATCCAGATAAAAATTTGAAACCTAAAGAAAGAATAATAAAAATTGCAGAAGATATAAACAAAGTTTATGAAGATGTTTTTAAACAGTATCCTGAACAGTGGTATTTAATCCACAGGCGTTTTAAAAGGGTAGAATTAGAAGACGGCACAATGAGTAACCATGTTTATAGGGAGAGCAAATAATGGCTGAATTAAAACCTGTTGTATTTTTAGACAGAGATGGCACTATAAATTATGATGCAGGGTATATTAATGATATTGACAATTTTATTATGTATCCTTATGCAGCTCAGGCAATTAGAATGTTAAATATAAATGGATTTCTAGTTGTAGTTATTACTAACCAGTCAGGTCTTGCAAGAGGCTTTTTCACAGAAGCTGTATTATCAGAAATACATAATAAAATGGTGCAGGATTTAAAAACGCAGGGTGCTGTAATTGATGCAGTATATTTCTGCCCCCATGACCCAAATGCAAAAGTAGAAAAATATAAGTCTGTATGTTCATGCAGAAAACCAGAAACTGGGCTTATTGATATGGCATTAAAAGATTTGCAGATAGATAAAAGCAGAATGTATTTTATAGGAGATAAACATTCAGACATTATGGCAGGATATAAATCAGGCTGTAAAACAATCATGGTAAAAACAGGTTATGGAAAAGGAGATTTGCTTAATAAATCTCATAAATGGGAAGTGAAGCCGGATAAGGTAGCAGATACTTTACTTGATGGTGTAAAATTAATATTAAAAAAACAAGTATAATTGCTAAAAATAAGTGAAATAAAAAAAGTAGTTATGAAAACGCTTTAAATGAAATATTATTTTGATTAAAAA
>CAMWVK010000035.1 GCA_947177675.1 uncultured Mucispirillum sp. | reverse complement strand
TTATACTATAATATTATATTTTTCATTCAGCCTTTTACACACTGCTTCTGGCACAAGTTTAGATATATCGCCTTTATTATATGCTATATCACGCACTATTGTAGAGCTTAAAAATAAATACCCGCTGCCTGGCACCATAAAAATTGTTTCAACATTTTTATTTATACTTCTGTTTGCAAAAGCCATCTGAAACTCATATTCAAAATCTGACACAGCCCTTAATCCGCGTATAATGTATGCTGCCTGCTTTGACTGCATATAATCTGCTAAAAGACCATTAAATGCTTCAACTATTATATTATCGTTATCAGCAAATACTTCGCTTATCATTTCAACTCTTTCTTCAAGAGAAAATAAATGCTTTTTATTAATATTTTTTGATACTGCAATATAAAGCTTATCACAAAATTTTGCTGCTCGTTCTACTATATCTTTATGACCTAATGTAAATGGGTCAAATGAGCCCGGATATACTCCTGTCATATATTTCACTCCTTAATATAACGCAGAAATCTTATTATAGTATCTCCATACCTGCGTTCATCTATTATCTCAAATTTATCATTGTTTACAAATTCAGTTTTATAAAATTCTTCATATAATATTATGCCGTCATCTTTTAAAATATTATTACTGCTGACTGATGCAAGTATTTCATTAGTTTTATATATATTATAGGGCGGGTCAAAAATTATTAAATCATACTTCCTGCTTAATGTGGTGCATATTTTTAAATAATCGCCTTTATATACATTATATGAACCTTTTTCCATTAAAGCTGTGTTTATTTTTAATGATGATATATCTTTATCTATGAAATCAATATGTGATGCACCTCTGCTGTATGCTTCTATTCCTAATGCTCCAGTGCCTGCAAAAGCATCTAATATTTCAGGGTATTCCTGCATATCTGATAAAATAGAAAATACAGCAGAACGAAGTTTATCAGTTGTTGGCCGCACTTTTAAGCTTACAGGCGAATGAAGCTGCCTTCCCTTTAATAAACCACTTACTATTCTCAAGGTAATTTCTCCTTATTTCTATACATATATCTTTAAAATCACTTATCTTTATATCTGGGTATAATTCATAATTACTGCTGAATAACTTTCTGCCTGTTTTTTTAAAACCAGAATACCGCACTTTGCCGCCCATATCCATATACAAAAGCATTATAAATGTTTTTACAATATCACCAAAGGATTTATGGTATGCTCCTGCTGCAATATGACCATTATCTGCTGCATCTTCTGGCAGTCCCATGCGTATTACCCGCACATTTTCTGCTGTAAAATGAGCATACATACCGCCAGCTGCTAATATCATATCAGCTAAATCTGTTCCTTTATATCCTCCTTTTAAATACATACTGTAAAGCACAGTATTTTTCAACACTTGAGTTGGATATATTCTTGCTGTCTTAATATTTTTTTTGGAAAGATTTGCTGCATCATCAATACAGGAATGTAAACTCTGCTTATACATGCCAGTCATAAGCTGGACACCACAGTCTGTAATATTTAATATATCATCTACTGCTTTTTCTGCCTGCATATTTGTATAAGGTCTGCCGTTTGCTTCTAACACATTATTATCAAGACTTTGTATTCCAAGCTCCACAAGTGATATATTATAATCTTTTATCTCTGCCAGTGTTTCATTATTTATTGTATCTGGTCTTGTGGAAAAGCGTATTTTATTTAATCCATTATCATAAGCAAGCCTGTAAAGTCTTTCCCTGTCCTGTCTTTTTACAGCTGCAAAGTTACCTCCATAAAAAGCTATCTCATCATAAGATAAGCTGTAAGAAAACCATGTTTTTATTTGATTTTCTGCTAAAAATATAAGATTATTTTCTGCTTTTACACCGCTTATTGCCTGCTGGTCGCAAAATATACATTTATTACCGCAGGAAGCAAAGGGAAGGAATACTGGTAAGATTTTAGCCATTGTTATTTTGATACTGCTTTAAAGCCAGCGTTGCCGCCTGCTTTTCTGCCTCTTTTTTACTTCTGCCCTGACCTTTTGTTTTCATAATACCACAAACATCTACTTCCACAAAAAATGTTTTATTATGTTCAGGTCCTGTTGCAGAAATTAATGTATATTCCGGCAGCCTGCCAAAATCCCGCTGGCATATCTGCTGCAGCTGAGTTTTTGCATCACGAAAAGAGTTGCTTTGCACTGCCTCTATTATAAAGTCTTCAAGTAAATTTAATACTATTGATTTTACCTTGTCATAGCCGCCGTCTAAATAAACAGCTGCCATTACAGCTTCAAAAATATCTGCTACAATAGCTTTTTTAATATTATCAACACCATTAAATTCACTTTTGCCTAATAAAATGTTACTGCTTAAATCAATTTTTTTAGATATTTCAAAAAGAGCAGATGAATTGACTATATATGCTCTTAATATTGATAAGTCACCTTCTTGAAAATCAGGATATTTTTTTACAAGATATTCTGTTATAACAAGTTCAACTACTGCATCACCTAAAAATTCAAGTCTTTCATAGTTGTAGTCAAGACTGTTGTCATGAGCATAAGAAGAATGAGTAAGGGACCGTAAAAGAAGCCCCTTGTCATTAAATGTATAATTTATTTTTTCTTCAATATTTGCAATATATACAGCAGAAATATTATTCAGCATATTTTTTTAATACTAAAGATGCATTTGTTCCGCCAAAACCAAATGAGTTAGATAAACCATACTCCATTTCATGTTTAACAGCTTTATTTGGCGTATAATCTAAGTCACATTTTTCATCCTGATTATCAATATTAATTGTAGGTGGAACAATACCTTCGTTTACTGCCATCATAGTGATAATACCTTCAACAGCACCAGCTGCACCAAGAAGATGACCAGTCATAGATTTAGTTGAGCTGATTTTTACTGTTTTTGCAGCCTCGCCAAATACATCTTTAATAGCCATACTTTCTAATACATCACCTGCTGGAGTAGATGTGCCGTGAGTATTAATATAGCCTATTTTATCAGGAGTAAGACCAGCATCTTTTACAGCTGCAGCCATACATCTTCTTGCACCATTACCATCACCTGCAGGAAGTGTAATATGGTAAGCATCACTGCTCATGCCATAGCCTGCTATTTCGCCTAATATTTTTGCACCTCTTGCTTTTGCATGCTCTAAACTTTCAAGCACAAGCACTCCGCCGCCTTCACCGATTAAGAAACCATCTCTGTCTTTATCAAAAGGACGGCTTGCTTTTTCTGGCTCATCATTGCGTCTTGATAATGCTCTCATATTAGCAAAACCTGCAACAGCAAGTGGAGTAATTGCAGCTTCCGAACCGCCTGAAACCATAATATCTGCATCGCCCCTTTCAATAATGCGTGCAGCATCACCTATTGAGTGAGTACCTGTTGCACATGCTGTTACTATGCTTATGTTTGGTCCTTTTAATGAATATTTTATAGAAACAAGCCCATTTGCAATATTAATAATAGCTCCCGGAATAAAGAATGGAGATACCTTTTTATAACCGCCTGCAAGGTATGCTTCTTGAGTATCTTCAATCACTTTAAAACCGCCAATACCTGCACCTATGCAGCAGCCTGCTCTGTCATGGTCAAATGCATAAGTATCAAGACCAGCCTGTTTTACAGCTTCTTCTGCTGCTGCTAATACATAAAAGCAGAAATAGTCATATTTTTTAATATCTTTTTTATCAACATAATTTTCTGGATTGAAATTTTTAACTTCAGCTGCAATTTTTACTGGAAATGCAGACGCATCAAATTTTGTAATATGACTTGCTCCGCTTTTACCAGCAATTAAGTTTTCCCAAGTTTCTTTAACTGAATTACCTAATGGTGTTATACACCCCATACCTGTTATAACAACTCTGTGTTTCACGACTCCTCCAAAATGAAAAAATACAGAATAAGACTTATATATTACAATTAAAAATTATAATATATAAAGCTTATTTCAAATATATAAATATTATATACAAATAAAAGGGCGGATATACCGCCCACAATTATTTTACATTAGCTTTAATAAAATCAATTGCATCTTGAACTGTTTTGATTTTAGTAGATTCTTCATCAGGAATTTCAATATCAAATTCACTTTCAAGTTCCATAATAAGTTGAACTGTATCAAGAGAATCTGCACCTAAATCATCAATAAAAGATGATTCGTTTGTAACATTAGCTACATCATCAACTTTTAATTGCTCTGCAATAATTTCTTTTACTCTTTTTTCAATATCTGCCATTTTATTTCCTCCTCACAGAAATAATATTTCATCCCTTTCGGGGTTATTTTTTTATTATAAATAAATACCACCGTTTAAATGCAGTGTCTGTCCTGTCATATAATCAGAAAGAGGGCTTGCAAGATATACTACTGCATTTGCAATATCTTCAGGTCTGCCTAATGATTTCAATGGAATTTTTTCCATATATGCAGCCTTCACATCATCAGGAAGTGATGCTGTCATATCCGTTTCTATAAATCCCGGAGCAACAGCATTAACTCTGATACCCCTAGATGCAAATTCTAATGCTGCAGATTTTGTCATACCAATGATGCCTGCCTTTGCAGCAGTATAGTTAAACTGACCTGCATTGCCAGAAAAACCTACAACACTTGATATGTTTATAATCTTGCCGTAACGGTTTTTCATCATACTTTTTACAGCTCTCCTTGTGCATAAGAAAACACCTTTTAAGTTAACATCAATAACACTATCCCATTCTTCTGTCTTCATACGCATAAGAAGGTTATCTTTTGTTATACCCGCATTATTAACTAAAATATTTACAGGTCCAAGGCTTTTTTCTACACCAGAAAACATTTCTTCTACTTCTGCTTCAACATTTACTCTTGCTTTAAATATTTCAGCTTTGCCGCCGTTTTTTTGAATAAGTTCAGCAACTTCTAAAGCAGATTCTTCACTGCTGGAATAGTTAACTGCAACAGCAGCACCATTTTCTGCCAAACCTAAAGCAATAGCTTTGCCTATACCTCTAGATGCACCAGTTACAAGTGCAACTTTATCTTTTAACATATCTTTCATTTTATAATTTACCTAAATCATCTACAGTTGATATATTTATAGTTTCAACTGTTTTATTAATTTTTTTAATTAAACCTGTTAATACAGAGCCTGCACCTACTTCAATAAATGAAGTAACACCTGCTGCTATCATATTTTCAACTGACTGTGTCCATTTAACAGAGCCTGCAACCTGACGAATAAGTGCATTTTTAACCTCTGCACCTGTTTTTTCAACTGCTGCATCAATATTATTCATTATAGGAATATTCAAATCATTTATTGTAATGTTATTTAAATATTCTGCCATAGCATCCCGTGCAGGCTGCATAAGTGAACAATGGAATGGAGCAGAAACAGGCAGCGGCACAACTCTTTTTGCACCTGCAGTTTTAAGCTCAACACCAGCTGCAGCAACAGCATCTGCACTGCCTGCAATAACTACCTGACCAGGACAGTTAAAATTAGCAGGTTCTACTATAAACCCAGCTTTTGAGATACCCGCACATATTTTGCTGACAGCATCTTCACTAAGACTAAGGACAGCACTCATAGCACCTGCACCAACAGGAACAGCTTGCTGCATAAATTTACCTCTGTTATGCACTGCTTTAACAGTTTCTTCAAAAGATAAACCGCCTGCAGCATAAACAGCACTATATTCGCCTAAAGAGTGCCCGGCAAAAAAAGCTGGCTCTACTTTGTCTTTAATAAGTGACCATATAGATGCACTCATTGTTACAAGAGCAGGCTGAGTGTTTTGGGTAAGTTTTAAATCATTTTCAGGACCATTAAACATAATATCAGACAGGCTGTAACCTAATGCCTTGTCTGCATTTGAGTAAAACTCCCTTACACTTGAAAACTTATCATAAAAATCTTTACCCATACCTACAAATTGTGCCCCTTGTCCGGGAAATACAACAGCTACTGACATAAGTTTCTCCATCAATATGGCTTACAAGATAAGATATAAATATAATAATTAAGACTAGAAAAACTAGAATGGTGGCATTATCTGCCGTATAAAGACGAAAAATTGTTTCCCATATTGTAAGCATTTTTTTTCTTATTAAATTTTAAAAACAACATTTTTAGCAGATTATCTGCATTTTTAAGCCTTATTCTTTTATATGAATTGCTATTATACAATAAAATCCATACAATAGCAATAATTCATTTTACTTATAACATTAACAATAATAAATTAATAGTTTAATATACTTGTAAGAGATTCTTTTACATCTCCAACAATAGCCTCATTCATCTTACTTTCTGAGGCACGCATAGCAACCCTGATACCGTTTGCTACTGCTGTATCATTAGATGAGCCGTGACCTATTACACATACACCTTTTACACCAAGCAGTGGAGCACCACCATACTGAGCACCATCTGTTTTCTTTTTTAAATTTTCAAATGCTTTTTTAGAAAGTAATGCACCTATTTTAGATACAGTAGATGACAATAACTCTTGTTTAAGCATAGATGTCATATATTTTGCCACTGACTGGCTTATCTTTAATGCAATATTACCTGCAAAACCATCACATACTACAACATCAGCTTCGCCTCTAAATAATGCTTTGCCTTCTACATTACCAGTAAATTTAATAACATCAGTTTTTTTCAGGATAGGATATACTGCTTTTGTAAGCATATCGCCTTTTCCTTCTTCTTCTCCATTACTTAAAAGACCAACTGTTGGGTTATCAATATGAAGCACTTTTTTTGCATAGGCTGATCCCATAATTGCAAATGTAACTAAATGTTCAGGACGACAGTCTACATTTGCACCTACATCAAGCATAAAAAAGCAGCCTCTTTCATTTGAAGCTGGAAGTATTGTGCCGATAGCAGGGCGTGAAACCCCTTCAAGCAGACCTAATACTACCATTGAAACAGCCATAGCTGCACCGCTGTTGCCAGCTGTAAAAAATCCATCAGCTTTACCATCTTTTACAAGTTTTAACCCTATGTGCATAGATGACTTGCGTTTACCGCGAACTATTTCTGACGGATGGTCATCCATTGCAATAAATTCATCAGTATGTATTATCTGTATTTTAGGCTGTTTCTGTTTAGTGCAGGCAGCAATCTCTTTTTCAATAACAGCTTTATCACCCACTAAAATCACTTCTAAATTTGGTGTTTCATTAACAGCCTTGACAGTGCCTTTTACAACTTCGCTTGGTGCGTTATCACCGCCCATAGCATCAACAGCGATAATCATAATTATACTTCTTTAGTATCAGCCACTACTTTACGACCTTTATAAGTTCCGCAGCTAGGGCAGATAGTATGAGCTTGTTTTAACTCACCACAGTTTTCGCATTTAACACCAAGAAGTGTAGACGGATGATGGTGTGACCTTCTCATACCTACTTTGCTTTTTGTTGTCTTGTGTTTTGGATTAGGCATTTTTGCTCTCCCTGTTTTACCAAAATGGTTATTATTTTTTTATTTATTTACTACTTTAATTTATCAAGTGCAGCCCAGCATGAATCTGTCTGCTTAGTGCATGTGCATTTTTCAGTATTAAGTGCTGCACCGCAGCCCTGACATATACCTTTACAGTCTTGCCTGCAAAGCCTTTTTTCAGGAACTAAAAGCAGAGCCTCTTCCCTTAAAAGCTCATGTATATCAAAGTGGTCTTTTGGTGTAACATACATACCAGCTTCTTCATCTGATAAACCTTCTTCCCCATCTGCTTCCATTGGCAGATATTCGCCAAGTGGAGAAAGAGTAAGCATTAAATCTTCCACAATATTCATATTAACAGGCTCTAAACACCTGTCACAAGCACATGAAAAGTGCAGATTAAGTTTACCTGTAACCACATAAGCATCCCCTGCTTTATCAATGCGCCCAGAAAAAGATTTAATATCAAATTTATCATCACCTTCGGCAAATGAAAAAGCTTCATTAATAATAAAGCCTTCATCATGCACCTGCTCATAATATATAATCATCACTAACTCAATCTTATATAATCATACATATTTGCTCGTGATTATAATGAATATAATAATAATCGTCAAGAGAAAAAGCATATACCATATTTTATATAAGTTGTAAATAAAAAAATCAGGCTTGAATATAACTTCTATACCCTTTAACTTTCCCATATTCCTTTAAATATATTATCATATCTTGCTGTTTCTTCTTTTCTGCCCTGCTGGAAAAGGGGAGGTTCAATACATAATTCTTCACCGCCTGCTAACATACATTCTACAAAAACAAGCTTTGCTTTTGATGATATATCTTTATGCAGTGATAATATTCTTTTAGGCTGTAAGTGATTTATTTTACATATATGCAGTGCTTCTATAAGCATATCTGCATCGTATGAAAAAAACAGCCTGCCCTGATGTTTTAAGCTGCCTTTTGCAAATTTTACCACATCTTCTATATTCATAGTGATTGTAAATCGTGCTTTATTTGCAACTTCATTTTTTGCCATTTTTCCAGTGCCTGCATGCCTGTATGGCGGATTGCATACTACTGCATCATAAAGCTTCTCTTTTTTCATCTGCCTTATATCTTCATTAATCACTGATATTTTATCCTGCATATTGCATAATGATACAGTCTGTTTTAGACATTCAAACATTTCTTTCTGCATTTCTATGGCAGTTACTTTTGATTTATAGGCTTTTGCAATTAATGCAGCTATTACACCACTTCCGCTGCCTGCATCTGCAATATGCCACATATTCTTTGCATGGGTAAACCATGCTAAAACAGGCGAATCACAGCCAAACCGAAAGCCGTTGTTTTTAAGCTGACATATTGTAACATCATTAAAAATCATACTGTTGAATGTATATTCCACTGATGCTCCTTAAAAA
>CAMWVK010000034.1 GCA_947177675.1 uncultured Mucispirillum sp. | reverse complement strand
ATATTAGCACTTTTAAATAAACGCGCAGGCTGTGTAATTGAAGTTGGCGAAATAAAGAAAAGAGAAGGCTCGCCTGTCTGGGTTAATTCCAGAGAAGAACAAATATATGCCCGCTTAAAAGAAAAAAACAAAGGTCCATTTCCACAGCATTCTTTAAGAAATGTTTTTCGTGAGATAATGAGTGCATCTTTATGTTTAGAGGAAGAAGTGCGGGTTGCTTTTTTAGGACCTGTTGGCACTTTCTCTAATTTGGCAGCAGTAAAAAGATTTGGTCAGTCAGCCAAACTTATTCCTGTTAGAAATATTGGTGAAATATTTCAAGGGGTGGAAAAAGGTCATGTTCATTATGGTATTGTGCCTGTAGAAAACTCTCTTGAAGGTGCAGTTAACCAGTCACTTGATATGTTTATGGACAGCGATGTTATTATTATGGGTGAAGTGTATGTGGAGATTGCAGAAAATCTGCTTAATAAAACTGGCAGAAAAGAAGATATAAAAAAAATATATTCACATCCAAGTCCATTAGGTCAGTGTTCAAAATGGCTTGCTAAAAATTTTCCAGATACAGAGCTTATACCTTGCGAATCCACTGCTCTTGCTGCAGAAATGGCACAAAATGATGAAACAGTTGCTGCAATAGGCAGCGAACTTGCAGAAGCTGTATATAATTTAAAGGTTATAGAAAGACATATTGAGGACGGCTCTGGTAATTTTACAAGATTTGTAGTTATTGGTAAAAACTATCAGGAAGCAACAGGTAATGATAAAACAACATTAATGTTCAGTGTTCACCATAAATCAGGTGCTTTATATGATGTGCTGGAAATATTTAAGCGTGGCAGTATTAATATGACTACTCTTGAAAGCAGACCGTCAAAACAAAAACCATGGGAATACCTTTTTTATACAGATATAGACGGTCATAAAGACAGTCCTGAAATTAAGAAAGTATTAGATGAGTTTATAGAAAAAACGCCTATTGCAAAAGTATTAGGCTCGTATCCAAAAGGAGAGTTTTAAGTATGGCAGATTATAAATCATTAGTATGGGACGGGCTTTTGGAATTATCAGCTTATGTTCCAGGCAAACCAGTAAAAGAACTTCAAAGGGAGCTTGGAATAGAAAAAGTTGTAAAGCTTGCATCTAACGAAAACCCTTATGGAGCAAGCCCAAAAGCAATAGCAGCTTTAAAAGAGTATGAAAAAGAAATTACAAGATACCCAATAGGCGATAGTTTTTATTTAAGGCAGTCAATAGCAGAATTTCATAATGTTGATATAGATAACATTGTGTGCGGTGCAGGCAGTGATGAAATTATCCAGCTTTTATATATGTCATTTTTATCAGGCGATACTCATGCACTTGCTCCAAGTCCTTCATTTTCAGAATATGAGCTGCTTGCCCGCGGTTTAAAATCAAGCTGCAGATGGGTAGAAACAAACAGCGATTTTTCAATTAATTTTGATAATATATTAAATGCTGTTAATGATAAAACACGCTTTGTTATGCTTGCAAACCCAAATAACCCAACAGGCACTATTTTTGGCGAAAAAATATTTACTGATTTTATGGATAGACTTTCCCCTAATGTACTTGTGGTGCTTGATGAGGCATATATTGAATTTGCAGAAAGGGATCATCCAGATGTATTTGCTCTTATGAAAAAATATAATAACCTTATGACCATGAGAACTTTTTCAAAAGCATACGGACTTGCATCTATCAGGTGCGGTTATTTAGTGGCAGATAAAGAATGTATATCATTAATAAATAGAATCCGTCCGCCGTTTAATGTAAACTCAGCTGCTCAAATAATTTGTGCAGAAGCCATAAAAGATCAAGAACATATTAAAAAAGTTGTTACACTAAATAAGGCAGGCAAAGAGTATATATATAAAGCAGTAACCGCTATGGGTTTAGAGTATGTAAAAACTGATACAAACTTTATGCTTATAAAAGTGGGAGACGGCAAAAAAGTTTTTGATGACTTACTAAAAGAAGGTGTTATCACAAGATTTTTGGGCGGAAGCAGATTAAAAGAATATATCCGAGTTTCAATAGGCACAGATGAAGAAAATAAAATTTTTATCAGTGCATTAAAAAAAATTGTAAATAAATAATAAAGATTTTCAGGAGTTATATTATGATTATTGTAATGAAACATGATGCCTCAAAACAGGAGATAGGCAACTTAACTGACCATTTAACAACATGTGGTTATAGACTGACTATTTCTGAAGGGGTAGAAAGAACAGTTATTGGAGCAATAGGTGATGAATCGCTTTTAAAAGGTAAACAGGTGCAGACATTCCCTGGTGTTGATGAAATTATACCAATATCTAAACCATATAAACTTGTAAGCCGTGAGTTTAAAAAAGAAGATACTGTTATTGATGTAAAAGGCGTTAAAATAGGCGGTAAAGAGCTTGCTGTTATGAGCGGTCCATGTTCTGTGGAAAGTTTAGAGCAGGCACGCACTGTTGCTATGAGAACAAGTGTAAAAGGCTCAAAGATATTAAGAGGCGGAGCATATAAACCACGCACAAGCCCATATTCATTTCAAGGAATGGGACCAGAAGGCTTAATCTATTTAAGAAAAGCAGCTGATGAATTTGGTATGGTTGTAGTTACAGAACTTACAGACCCAAGAGATTTAGATATTGTTTCAGAATATGCTGATATTATCCAAATCGGTGCAAGAAATATGCAGAATTTCCGTCTGCTCCATGAAGTAGGTGCACAGGAAAAACCAGTTCTTTTAAAAAGAGGTATGAGTGCCACATTAAAAGAATTTTTATTAGCAGCTGAGCATATTGCAAAAGAAGGCAACTCAAATATTATTCTCTGCGAAAGAGGAATAAGGACTTTTGAAACTTATACAAGAAATACACTGGATTTATCATGTGTTCCAGCTATAAAAAGCCTCTCTCATCTGCCTATAATTGTAGACCCAAGCCATGGAACAGGCAGAATTGAATGTATAGGACCTATGGCTTTTGCTTCTGTTGCAGCAGGTGCAGACGGCTTAATGATAGAAGTTCACCCAAATCCAGATGAGGCATTAAGCGATGGCGACCAGTCATTAACTCCAGACCAATATTGTGAAATAATAGACAAAGTGGAAATTATTGCAAAAGCAGTAGGCAGGGAAATTGCAAAATAATATGCAGTTTAAAAATATAGGAATTGCAGGTTTAGGTTTAATAGGAGGCTCTTTTGCCAAAGCCTTTGCCTGCAAGGGTATAAAAATTTACGGTTTTGATTTAAATAAGTCAGTGCTTTTACAGGCAGTAGAAAGCCGTATATTTGAAGGGGTAACTGATGAATTTGAAAAATTTATTAAATTTCCTCTTGATTTAATATATATATGTGTGCCTGTGCAGGCAGCAGTTAATTTTATTAATATGCTGGGCAAGGCTTCCTATAAAAAAGCAGTAACAGACGGCTGCAGCACAAAAACTACTATTTTAGAGGCTGCAAAAAATAACAGCCTTTATTTCTGCGGCGGACACCCTATTAAAGGCAGGGAAACAAGTGGATTTATTAATTCAGAAGCAGATTTATATAATGGTGCAAAACATATACTTACATCTATGGGTAATATTGAACTTGATAATGCGCTTGTTGAACTGCATAAATCTATAAATATGCATGTATGCCGAATGACAAGTGATGAACATGATATAATCTTTGCCAATGTAAGCCACCTGCCACATTTAATATCTTTTTGCTTAATGGATACAGTTTTAAATAAAAATAAAGAAGCCCTTTCATTTGCAGGAGGCGGTTTTAGAGATTTTACCCGCATTGCTGCAAGTGATGCAGAGATGTGGAGCGATATTTTTATGGATAATAAAAAAGCATTGCTTGAATGTGTAGAAAATTTAGAAAAGAATATTATTATGTGGAAAAATATGATAAAAGACGATAATCAAAAAATGCTGCGTGCTAAAATAGAAGAAGTAAGCGGCGAACGCAGAAAACTTTAAACTTTAGTTAAACATAAATAAGAAAATTACAGGTTTTTTAGGCTGCATATAATAATATGGTGCAGCTTATGAAAAGACCTTTTACATAGATATAAAGTTATTTTATTTAAGTGATTATAAAGGAGTAAATGAGAGCCACAGGATGTGGCGTCGCGGCTCAGCCGTCGCAAGCGATAGTGGAATTTATTTCCACAGAGCGCATTTTAAAAATTTTATGGACAAAATTTTTAATAAGGAGATTATATGATTACATTTGATAAATGCAAATGTTTTAAAGGAAATGTACAAGTTCCAGCAGATAAATCTATTACACACAGAGCAGTGATAATGGGCAGTATGGCAGATGGTGTTACTGTTATAAGAAATCCGCTTATTTCAAGAGATACCCTTGCCACTATGAATATTATACAGCAGTTAGGGGTAAATATTGTAAATGAGCGTTCAAGACTGCTTATACACTCAGAAGGTGTTAAAAGTTTCAAAGAGCCTTATGACATATTAAACTGTGATAATTCAGGCACAACAGCTCGTTTAGTTATGGGTATGCTTGCACCAAGTAATTTTTATTCAGTATTATCAGGAGATGCGTCACTTTTACGCAGACCAATGGCACGAGTAATCAAGCCCCTTACAAAACTTGGAGCAGTAATAAAAGCAAAAAATAATGATAACCTGCTTCCAGCGACAATACTTCCCGGTAATATAAAGACTGGTGAAATTACAGCAGAAACAAAATCTGCTCAGGTAAAAAGTGCAGTTTTATTAGCAGGTGTTCAATCTGATGGTGCTGTTACTTATATTGAAAAAACGCCAACAAGAGACCATACAGAAAGAATGCTGCAGGCTTTTGGCATAAAAAGTGAAACGAGTAACGGAAAAATAACAGTTCATGGTGGTGCATTATGCCAGACACAGCTTGATATACCCGCTGATTTTTCTTCTGCTGCTTTTTTTATAGGTGCAGGTATTATTTTTGAAGGTTCTGAAATAGTTATAGAAAACTGCGGCTTAAATCCAAGCAGAATAGGCTTATTAAATATATTAAAAGATTTAGGCATTGATATAAAATATGAAATTACAAATAATGAATATGAGCCGACAGGTAATATTTATGTAAAAAGTGGTAAAATAAAAGGCGGTAGAGTAAACGGTGATATTATTGCAAATATGATAGATGAAATCCCTGTTTTAGCAATGACCGCTCTTTTTGGTGAAGCTCCACTTGAAATAAGAGATGCAAAAGAACTTCGTGTTAAGGAATCAGACAGGATCGCTGCTCTTATAAATAATTTTAGAGCATTAGGGGCAGAAATAGAAGAATATGAGGATGGATTAAAAATTTATCCGTTTACAAAAGAGCCTGAAAAAGCAAAACTTTTAGCTTATGATGACCATAGAATATCTATGGTAAATATCATTCTTGCTAAAAAATTTGGCATACATGTATTAATGGATAATATAGCATCACTTGATGTATCATATCCTGATTTTATTGGTGATTTATTATCACTGGAAGAAAAATAATAAGGTGAAGTTATGCAGGTAGCAATAGACGGACCAGCAGGAAGCGGTAAAAGTTCAGTATGTAAAATAATTGCAGAAAAATATTCTTTTACATATATTGATACTGGAGCAATGTATAGAAGTATAGCATGGATTAGTGTCCATTTTGGAGAAGAAAATCTTGTTTCAAAAGCAGAAAATACAGAGTTTATTTTAGAAAATAATGGAAGAAAAATATCTATAAAATATAATGGTAAGATATATGATTTAACAAAAGAAATCCGCACACCTGAAATTTCTTCTAAGGTTGCTTTTGTTGCCTCAAACAGCGATATAAGAAAAATTTTAGTGAAAAAACAGCAGTCTTATGCAGAAGTAAGTGATGTGATTATGGAAGGCAGAGATATTACAACAGTCGTGCTTCCAAATGCTGATATTAAAATATTTTTAACTGCAAGCCCAGAAGAAAGAGCAAAAAGACGCTTTAAAGAATGGGAAGGTATGGATGAAGAGGCAGAATATACAAAAGTATTAGAAGAAATCAAAAAACGAGATGAAATGGATATGACAAGAAAAGAAAGCCCTCTTTTACAGTCAGAAGATGCAGTTTTACTTGATACAACAGGGCTTTCATTAGAGCAGGTGGCAGATAAAATAGGTGAAATGATAATATCTTATAACCATAATAAATAAAAAAATAAGACAAAATATTCTATTTTATTTGCCAAATGAAAAAAAATAGTATAAAATAATTATCCGTAGCTGAAAAGGAGCTTTAATGGAAATAATGGTTGCACGATATGCAGGTTTCTGCTTTGGTGTTGAGCGTGCTATTGGTATAGTTAAAGATGCTGCAAAAGAATATAGTCGTGTAGTAACTTTTGGTCCTATTATACATAATCCGCAGGTAGTAGGCGAACTTAAAGATGCAGGGGTTGCAACTATTAAATCTCTTAATGAAGTATCAAAAGATATGTCTGTGGTCATAAGAAGCCACGGTATAGAAAGGAAGGAAGCTGAGTATTTGGCAGAAAATGCAGGCTGTGTGGTAGATGCTGCCTGTCCTTTTGTAAAAAAAGCACAAAAAGCTGCAGCTAGATTATCTAAAAGCTGCGATTATATAGTTATCCTTGGGGAGTCTGACCATCCAGAAGTAAAAGGCATTGTCAGTTATATAGATATTCCCTATAAAGTTATAGAAAGTGCAGAAGAAGTTAATGCACTGGATTATGTGGAAAAATATGGGTTTTTAGCCCAGACAACACAAAGTATAAGCATATTTGAAAAGGCTGCAGAAATGCTGAAACAAAAATGCAGCGAGCTTGTAATAGCACGAACAATATGCTCAGCTACTGAAACACGGCTGGAAGCTGCTAGTGAAGTAGCCTCAAAAATCGAAGTAATGATAGTTGTTGGCGGTAAAAACAGTGCTAACACTACAAGGCTCTACCACCTGTGTAAAGAGATTTGCCCACATACTTATCATATTGAAACAGTTTCAGAATTACGGGTGGATATGTTTCAAGGTATAAGTAAGGTTGGATTGACAGCTGGGGCAAGCACCCCTACATATCTGCTTGAAAAGGTGCGTGAATACATTTTAGAGGTCGCAAGATGAGTAATGAAAACAGACAAAACGAAGAACGCATGGAAGATTTCGAGTCCTATTTTGAAGAGTCTCTCCAGCAATATCACACAGGTGCAGAAGTTAAAGGCACTATTGTAGAAATCAAAGGAGATACTGCTCTTATTAACTTTGGCTACAAAACAGAGGGTGTAGCTCAAATGGCAGAATTAGAAGGAGCAAAAGTTGGCGATGAAGTAGAACTCAGTATCGTTAAAATGAATAATGACGGCGTTTTTCTTTCTAAAAAAGCAATCAACGCTAAAAGCGACTGGAGTGCTATTAAAGAAAAAGAAAACAGTGGTGAACCTGTTGAGGTTAAAATCACAGAATATGTAAACACAGAAAAAACAAAAGGATACCGTGGCAAAGTTGGAGAAATAGAAGCATTTATTCCAGAAACACACATTGATATCCATTTAAAAGATATAGACCCTGCAAAATTTGTTCACAAAACAGTTCTTGCAAAAATATTAAAAGCAAATGGTGGTAAAAAACAGTCAATTTTAGTTTCTCCGCGTCAGTATTTAACTGATGAAGCAAAAAAATTAAAAAACGAATTTTTTGAAAAATATACCGTTGGCGATAAAATAAAAGGTGCTGTTAAAACATTAAAAGATTATGGTGCATTTATTAGTCTTGGCGGTATAGATGGATTTCTGCATAAAAACGAAATGAGCTGGGGCAGAGTTAAAAACCCTGCAAAATTATTATCAGAAAATGATATAGTAGAAGTTGTAATATTAGAAATTGATAAAGCTGCTAGCAAAGTTGCTGTTGGTATGAAACAGCTGCAAAAAGACATGTGGGATGATGCCGAAACAAATTATCCAGAAGGATCTACTGTTAAAGGTACAGTTGTTGCAAGAAAAAGAGCTGGTTATGTTGTAGAAATTGCCACAGGCATTGACGGCTTTGTTCCAAACGAAGAAATTGGCTGGCTTAAAAATACTAAATCTACTTTAAACATAAAAGATATAGTAGAGGGAAGAGTTACAGGATATGATAACGAACGCAAAAGAGTTATTATGAGTGTTAAAGATTTAATAGATAACCCATGGAAAATTTTAAAAGAAGAAAATCCAGAAGGCTCTATTGTAAAAGGCACAATTAAAAACATAACTGACTTCGGCTTGTTTGTAGATTTTGGCAGTTTCTTAGACGGCTTAGTTCGTAAAGGTGATATTTCATGGAGAGAAGAACCTGCAGATTTAAATGAGCTTTACAAAGTGGGCGATACTATTGAAGCCAAAATTTTACACATTGATGAAGATAAAGAGCGTATTAGTTTAGGTATCAAACAGTTAGAAGCAAACCCATGGAAAGAAATAACAAAACTTCTGCCGCAGGGTAAAATAATAGATGTAAAAATAACTGCAATAAATAAACAGGGATTAGAAGTTGAACTTCCACTTAATATGAAAGGTGTAATTCCTGCTGCTGAAATAGATCCTGCAAAAACTTCTTTGGAGCAGTATAATGCAGGTGATACAGTTACTGCAGCAGTAATTAAAGCAAATAATAAGGAAAAACAAGTTATCCTTTCTATTAAAAAATATCTGCAGGATTCTGAACGCAGAGAAACAAAAGAATACATGAAAAAAATGGAAACAAGCATTGATGCAGCCTTTGGCAATATTTTCATGGATAAATTTAATAAATAAGTGAGTAAAACTTATAAATTAATATAAAAGGGCTTAAAGAAATTTAAGCCCTTTTTTGCAAACAGGGGTGGGAAAATATGGAAGATATGGAATTTCTAAAAACTATTCCATTAGGGGAATATGAATTTAAATTTTTAACAGAATTAGAAGTTGAGAGAGATAGTCAAGGTAAAATTGTAACACAGACAATGCAGGAAA